>CAYOGG010000050.1:6642-9047 GCA_964403455.1 uncultured Bacteroidaceae bacterium
GCAAAGAAAAGCCCAGCTAGAGACCTGTTGCAGTTTCAAGTTGGGCTTACTTGTAATATGAGCTTGCGGCTTTTTACATTATACATTCTATTTAAACCTACAAAGTTACAGCCATATTGCACCACAGGTCGGTACAACCTTGTAATTTTCTATATTCATCTGTAGGATTGATTTAAAATCCTGTATAACGTGTATTTAGCATTTACGTTTATACCGATTAATGAGACCCTGTACTGTTTGACTTAGAGTGTACGTTTGGATTTTCTTCTATGAGATAGGGCGATTAATTCATTTTCTTCTTCAGGTGTAAGATGCGCTTTTCCATTACGACCTGATTCAATCCATTTTATAAGCTCATCTTTGAATAATATGTAGTATTTTCCTGAACGTGTTCCCGGTATGTCACCACGTCCAAGTTTATAGTACATTGTAGATTTCTTCATCTTTAGAAATTCACATGCTTCGTCAAGGGTCATGGGTGTGTGGTCGCTTTTCTTTGTAAGAACATTTTTTCTCAATTCCTCATTTAGATTTTGAATAAGAGTTTCTAGTCTTTCTACTTTGTTGTAGACATGAGCCACTACTTGTGGAACATCATTGAAAGTCATTTCATCTGTTGTCATATCGATCATAATATTGTTATTTGATTTCAATGGCAAAGGAACTCAATGATAAAATGCTGATTAATGTAAGTGTTTGGATGTAAGGAAATAAGTCAAAGTAATTAAAAGTAATTGTCGATTAATTATGATGTGTGAGTGTTATGAAACTCAAAAGACCCATTTTCAGGTATATCTAATTCTATAAGGCATGTCCCTCTTTGACGTAGATTGCGACGAATTGTTTCTATTTCAAGTTCTTTCATCTCAATAGGAAAACATGTTTTCAAGAATACCGAACACTGATTACCATTCCAAGAAAGTCGTTTGCCTATGTTCCATACCAAATGGCGCAGATCTAGGGTAGAGAGTCGACAGTCTGTTACCACAGGAATAGGTGAGAATCCATTTTCCAAAGTAAATCTGCATACGTTTTCAATAAGCATGGAGAGTTCTTGCTCTTTCATATAGATACAAAGCTCTTCGTGCAAATATGTTTTCACAAGGTTCATTTTGTGTGTTTCCAGACGTTCATTTGCAATCCTTCTTTTTTCTTTAAGCTCTGCAATCTTATTTAAGCTTGCCAGTTCGTTGGTAAGGTCTTTTAATTGATCTGTATCGCATTGCATATAATTTGCATTGCTTTTAGGGGATATATTAGTAGAAGGTAATTTGACATTATACAAGCTGCGACCAAAAAGTATAATAATCATGATAGTACATAGACACAATAGAAGAAATATCCATATTGAAGCATGTTCGGATGATAAAATTTCAACCTTTGTGCGATACCAATCTGCCATCAAGTTATCTCCAAAAAATAATGGGATAAAGGCGATAATGGATAGCATCACAACGTTTGTGATAATGGCAAAATAGATTTTTTCTTTTGTTGGGTTACTCATAATTACTTCAAATTATTCTTAGTTTCGAGTACAAAGTTATAGAGAATAATTTGAAATGATACAAGTTGTTATTACTGACACACAAATACTTAACTCTTTTTAGAAATAACAAAAACCGACAAAATCGTTTTCAGATTCTGTCGGTTTTTAGTTCGTTTTTGCACTTGATATTTATTTGTTATTCATCTGATGTACCAGTCTCAGATGATTCATTCTTGCTCTCTGAAACATCATTTAACACTTCAAATGACATTCTATTGGCCGCTTCTCGACGTTTGGGGTCGGCATGACGGGCATAAATTTGAGTAGTAGTTACACTCTTATGTGCAAGTAGACTCTGTACAGTATATATGTCTGTGCCAAGTTCAAGTTGCAATGAGGCAAAAGTATGGCGGAATGAGTGGAAGGTTATATGCTTTTTGATTCCTGCGGTTTTCAGCCAATCTTTTAATGGATATTGTGTCATAGTGGCTTTGAAACTTTTGAATACCTTGCCTTCGCCTTTAGGACCAATCATTTCAAGTGTACCATCGCTTATGGCAATGATATTCTGTTGGCGTGTCTTGATGCTGACAAAGTCTAAATACCAACCGCCATTAGCATACTGGCGAATGTCTTTCCATTCGAGATTGATGATGTCACTGCGTCTTAATCCGGTTAAGCAGGAGAATATGGAAGCCTTTTTCAATATATCTATATCACACGGAGTCTTGTATAGCATTTTCAGTTCATCTAGAGTTAGGCTGGATTTCTCAACCGGCTCACAATCTATTTTATCAAGGTAATCATTGACATTGTCCTTAATCATCTTATCACGAAATGCTATATTTAGGAATCCTCTGAAAGTTGACCAATAACCTGCAACAGAGTTTTTGCTCAATGGACGATTATTTCTCAGATT
>CAYOGG010000051.1:0-8624 GCA_964403455.1 uncultured Bacteroidaceae bacterium
GTCATAGGACTAAGCACCGAAAGAAATGGCTCTCTACGAGTAAAGTCAAAAAGAGACAGCTCTTCAGGCATATCCAATACTAATTCTGCCCCGTGACGTAAAACAGTGACTTTTTTGGCTTTGGCAATCGCACGGTACATATCCGCATCAAGAGATATGACAGGTGTACCGTCAGTATTTAATACGATATCACCGTCATTGAAGCCTAATGATTTGGCATATCCGTTAAACTCCAAACCGTAACTCAACTTCTGAGCTGGTATATAGCTGTCGCCCCATTTATACAGAACCATTGAATAGATAAAGAAAGCCAATATGAGATTGAACAAAACACCTCCTACCATAATAAGCAGTCTCTGCCATGCCGGTTTAACACGAAATTCCCATGGTTTAGGCTCCTGTTGCATGGAAGCAACATCCATAGACTCATCTATCATACCTGCTATTTTGCAGTAACCTCCAAATGGAACCCAACCCAGACCGAATTCGGTGTTTTCAGGATATTTACGCCAATCATCCTCAGGTAAAGAATTCAAATCAACAGGTTTATATATAATCTCTTCCTTACCGGTTGCATTAACACTTTTATCAATCTCATAGCTATCCGGTACATTGGGAGCAAAAAACTTCACGCGCAATTTCCCGTTTATCTTCTTTATTCTGACCAAAGATAAACGCGGATTAAAGAAGGCATAAAACTTTTCCACCCGAACCTTGAACATACGGGAAAACAGGAAGTGACCGAATTCGTGTACTACAACTAAGATTGTTAGCGATAGGATAAGTTGAAACAAGCGTATCCAAAACGTAGGAATAATCATAATGTATAAAATATTAATCAGTTATTTAATTAAAGATGAGGCAATGCGACGCGATTCGATGTCGATATCCATATAATCTTCCAATGACGGTTTCTCCTTAAATGGAATCCTAACCATCGTCTCTTCTATGACATCGCTCATATCGAGAAATCCGATTCTGTCATTCAAGAACGCATTTACACATATCTCATTTGCAGCATTCAGTACGCAAGGCATACTACCGCCCCTCCTCAGTGCCTCATAAGCCAAAGACAAGTTACGGAAACGCTGCATATCGGGACGTTCAAAAGTAAGTGATCCGAGTTCGTAAAAATCGACCCTTGGAAATGCGGAATCGAGACGTTTCGGATATGAAAAGGCATATTGAATAGGCAAGCGCATATCGGGTGTTCCCAACTGGGCCTTTATTGCACCATCCTTATATTGCACCATAGAATGTACTATTGACTGCGGATGTACTACCACCTCTATCTTATCGTATGGAACGCCGAATAACCATTTTGCCTCAATAACCTCGAAACCTTTGTTCATAAAAGAAGCGGAATCGATGGTGATTTTCGCCCCCATATCCCAATTGGGATGTTTCAAGGCCTGCACCTTGGTAACAGTAGCCAACTGTTCTTTTGTATATTTACGGAATGGGCCACCTGATGCCGTCAGAAGAATCTTCTCAACACTACTGCAATCCTCTCCGTTGAGACACTGGAATATGGCAGAGTGTTCCGAGTCGACAGGCAAAATCGGTACTTGATACTCATTTGCCAAACTCGTTATCAATTCTCCGGCCACAACCATCGTTTCCTTATTGGCAAGAGCAATTATTTTTTTAGACTTTATCGCTTCAATAGTCGGAACCAGTCCGGCAAATCCTACCATAGAAGCCAATACCATATCAATTGATGCCGATGTGACAATCTGATTGATTGAATCACTTCCTACATATACCTTGATAGGCAAATCGGACAATGCATCACGTAACTTGGGATATAACGACTCATTAGCAATTGCCACAGCCTCAGGATGATACTTACGTGACTGCTCTATGAGTTTGTCAACACTATTGTTTGCCGTCAAAGCATAAACCTCAAACAATTCAGGATTGGCGGCAATAACTTCAAGTGCCTGCGAGCCTATTGAACCTGTAGAACCTAAAATTGCTATTTGTTTCACTAAAATAAAATGTATTTTTCCGGGTCAAGAGGCTGGCCCTCATACCACAATTCAAAATGCAGATGCGGATTGGAAGAATCGGCAGTACCCGCTTTACCAACCAACGCTATCACATCTCCCTGTTTAACTCTATCACCAGCCTTCTTTAATAATGACTCACAGTGTTTATACACAGAAATCACATCTCCGGAATGATGAATACCTATAATGAATCCGGCTTCCGCCGTATATGTACTTATGAAAACCGTACCGTCAAGAATAGCGACAACACTTTCATTGGGATTTGCCGCAATATCTACTCCGTAATGACGCATCTGGTTATTGTACTTTTCCGTGACGATACCGGATGTAGGACGAAACATATTCAGAGTCTGCAATCCGTTTATGGACTGTGTTGGGGTAGTTATATTATAGCGCTCATTATCCTCGAATTGACTGTTAAAAGCCTTCTCGCGTTCCGTACTGCCCATCAACTGCTCACTACGCTTACGTGTAATAGAATCTACGGAATAAACGGTATCTACATTCACCCTTCCTGTAAAGATATCCTGAACATTGGTGATATATCTATTCTGCAATTCCACTATATGTTCCAATGAGTCCAGACGTAAAGCCTCATCTACAATCTGTTGCCTCATTATATAGTCCTGATATGTAGCACTACGTTGCTTCGGCGTCTGTTTATATATTGCGATCGATATACTCGAAGCTAAGAAGGCTATTATTGCCAAAAACAACAACAGACGGAACTGAGTAACATTCATGCTGAATACCTCTCTAAGTTCATCCTTGTTTATCACAGATAGACGGTATTTATAGAATATCCTTTTCCAGATATTCCTTCTTCCTGCCTTTTTGCGTTTGGTTTTGATACTTTTCATAGTTTATTATAGGTCTGCTACCCCATCAGGTAAGTTATAACTGATAATCTCACTTTTAGTATCTATATTTTCAATCCATACATCATTAGCCGGAATCACACGTTCGCGTTCACCGTCTTTTATCAGAAACAGCACATTGACAGTACTATCATCAACGGCAACTACAGTACCGAGATTGCCTGCATTCCTGTCATAGACCTTATAACCGATAAACATGTCCCATGAGAATTCCGCATTAGAATCATCATCAAAGCAGTCATTTGAAATAAATGCAGCAACGCCCTGAAAACGTCGTGTATCTTCAATTGTATTGACATCCTCCAACTTAACCAAAATCACATTACTGCTTTTTTTACGTATTGACTCAAGAAAGAAAGGCACCAAGATTCCGTCCATTGAACAAATCAGGAATAACGGATCCTTAATAAAATTCAGATCCGTACCGAGAGACAGAGCCATCTCACCGTTAACGCCATGCGGTTTAAGCAGCTGTCCTATCCTTTTTATTTGTTTTCTGTCTATCATCAGTAAAAATCAGTCCAAACGATTTATATGAGCCCCCAGATCGTTCAAACGGCCGTCAATATTTTGATACCCTCTATCAATCTGAGTAATATTGTCTATACGGCTGGTACCTTCCGCGCTCATTGCCGCAATCAGAAGAGCTATGCCGGCACGAATATCGGGTGAGGACATTCTGCGTGCCTGCAATGAAAAATTTCTATCATGACCTATCACAACTACTCTGTGAGGGTCACACATAATCACCTGAGCACCCATATCTATCAAATTGTCCACAAAGAAAAGCCTGCTCTCAAACATCTTCTGATGGATAAGTACGCTACCCTTTGCCTGAACGGCCGTCACTAACAGCACACTTAGTAAATCAGGTGTCAATCCCGGCCACGGAGCATCGGCCAATGTCATTATCGAGCCGTCTATGAACGATTCAATCTGATAATGATCCTGAACCGGAATATATATATCATCACCTCTCTGTTCAAGATGAATGCCAAGTCTGAGAAAACTATCCGGGATAATACCCAGATTGCCGTAAGAGACATTTTTAATCGTAATCTCACTGGATGTCATGGCCGCCATGCCAATAAAGCTACCCACCTCAATCATGTCCGGCAAGATAGTGTGCTTGGTTCCATGCAGCTTCTCTACTCCGGTAATGGTAAGTAAATTACTGCCTATACCCTTGATATCCGCACCCATGCCTGTCAGCAAGTGGCATAACTGTTGGATATATGGTTCGCATGCTGCATTGAAAATAGTTGTAACTCCATGAGCCAAAACAGCTGCCATCAGAATATTGGCGGTACCTGTAACGGAAGCCTCATCCAAAAGCATATAAACGCCTTCCAACTGCTTTGCTTCAAGCTCATAAAACCCTTTTTTATCATTATATGTAAAGCTGGCACCTAAAGCCGTAAGTCCTTTTATGTGTGTATCCAACCTACGACGTCCTATCTTATCTCCTCCGGGTTTTCCGACTACAGTCTTTCCTAAACGAGCCAACAAAGGACCTATTAACATCACCGATCCGCGCAGACCCGCTCCTTTGACAATAAACTCCATACTGTCCGCGTAATCCTCATCTAAGTTATCAGCCTTGAAAGTATAGGTATCCGATGCAACCATCTTGACCTTCACCCCAAGTCTTATAAGCATATCTATCAGATTCCTGACATCAATGATATCGGGAATATTGGACACGGTCACCTCCTCGGAGGTTAATAAAACCGCGCATAAAATCTGCAGAACTTCATTTTTTGCACCCTGAGGAGTAATAGAACCCTTCAGATGGTGACCACCCTCGATGATGAATGAAGACATAGTTCAATATCTTTTTTTGTTCTTCTTTCTGTTGAATTGCTGAGGCGGTGCCGGTGGAAATGCGATATCCAACTCACCCTCCTTTATAGTAATCTTTCCTTTTGAGAAATATTCAATATCCTTAGCGATATGCGCATCATCCACACTATCCTTGTTCCAAATCATCATATCCTTTTTCATCTGAACAGCGACCAAATGTATCAAAAGGTCACGTTCTTGACCCTCAGGAAGGGATAGAGCCTTTTCAATTAATTCCGGAATTATTCTACCGTAATGACGAAAACGCAAATCGGCATTAGAATATTTTATTTTCTCCGGAGTCTGTTTTTTATTATTCAAACGTGTTATCTCACACGGGTATTTTATATCCAACTTATAATCCGACATAAAAGCCAAATGATCCCAAAGCTTATTTTTGAAGTCAGGAACGTCACGCAGTGTAGGAAACATATTACCCATAATACCTACAATAGTGTATGCACAACGTTCACGTTCCTGTGAGTCCTGAATCGTAACGGCATAATCCACCATATCCTGAACAGCCCTTCCATATTCGGGCATCGGCATCCTCTCTCTCTGAGTATTATAATTCATTAAATAAGTTTTTTAGGTTTTGCAGCTATAAAGTCCTTTAAGTAATACGGCTCGAAGTAGGCCACATCACAAAACTTCTCCTCATTAAAGGAACGTTCCGCCAATGGAAACATCCATTTAGCCTCTGGAACGATGTTCTCGATAAAATGCGCATTCGGATGGGTGATAATATCTTTACACTTGGAAGATCCGTTTCCTAAAAAATAAACGGGATGATTCTCCATATAATCCGAATAAGTATTTTCATCCACAATATCTGCCCTTATGTCTCTGACAGTATCCAAACTCTTTGAGTATATGGCAGAATAAACTTCCATCCTTCGAGCGTCAATCTGAGGACAAAGCAAAACATCTTCCGGCAGTTCCTCATTCAAAAGAGTAGATACGCACAACAATTTTAGGGTTGATACGGAAATCAATTTCAGATCTCTTGCATAACAGATGCCTTTTGCCATTGACACACCTACTCTTAACCCGGTATATGAACCCGGCCCCTCACTGACAGCCACAGCGTCAAGTCTGATGCCGCGGCTATCCACCAATGACAAGGCTTCATCTACAAACACGCCAAGGATAACAGCATTATTGCGGCTGACATGATCAGACTTTTCAAACAATAAATGTCCCTCTTCGCTAACAGCCACCGAACACCCTTCAGTGGCAGACTCAATGTGCAAAATGCAACTCATTTTTAGGATTATCTTATCGTAACTACAAATGTACGAAGATAATTCCACAAGAGGCGATAAAAAACACTACTTTTGTAGTTACCTAATCTTTAATAGAGAATTACAATATGATACAGTCAATGACAGGCTACGGTAAAGCAGTAGCTGAATTCGGTAGCAAGAAAATCATAGTAGAGATTAAATCGCTAAATAGCAAAGCGATGGATATTTCAACCAGAATAGTAACAATCTACAGGGAAAAGGATTTGGAGATTCGTTCTAAGATTTCCTCTGCGTTGGAACGCGGTAAAGTGGATTTCTCCATATATATTGATGCCGCTTCTGCTACAACTGCCCAATCAATAAATATTCCGGTTCTGGAAGGTTACCTAAAGCAGATTAGAACAATAGCTGAGAATGAATCGATAGACCTACCTGATGACTGGTTTTCCACTCTGCTAAGGCTACCGGATGTCATTTCATCGGGTCAATCGGAAGAGTTGAACGAAGAAGAATGGACGGTTGTTTCTTCAGCAGTTGACCACGCCATTGAAAATTTAGTCACATACCGCAAAAACGAAGGTGTAGCCTTGGAAAAGAAATTCCGCGAAAAGATTTCAAACATAAGCGATTTGCTAAAATCAGTAGAGATCTACGAGTCGGACCGCGTAACAAAAATAAAGGATCGCATCAGAACATCACTTCAAGATATTATAGGCTCTAATTATGACCAGAACCGTTTTGAACAAGAACTCATCTATTATATCGAGAAATTAGATATAAATGAGGAGAAACAACGTCTTGGAAACCATTTGAATTACTTCATCAGTACACTTGAAGAGGGTCACGGTCAAGGTAAAAAATTAGGGTTCATAACTCAGGAAATGGGACGTGAGATAAATACGTTGGGTAGCAAGAGCAATCAGGCTGAGATGCAGAATATAGTCGTGAAGATGAAAGATGAACTGGAACAGATTAAGGAACAAGTTTTAAACGTAATGTAATATTATGCCGGGTAAGTGTCTTATATTCTCCGCTCCATCGGGTTCGGGCAAATCTACAATAGTAAACAGTCTTCTGGAACATCCGGAGTTGAAAATGGTGTTTTCAATATCAGCCACTAACCGTAGTCCCAGAGGTCAGGAACGTGACGGAGTAGAATATTTCTTTCTGACAACAGATGAATTTAAAAAGCGAATAGCCAATGATGACTTTTTGGAATATGAAGAAGTATATTCCGGTTGCTTTTACGGCACTTTGAAGGATCAGGTCGAAGCTCAATTGAAAAAGGGTTATAATGTAGTCTTTGACGTAGATGTCGTTGGAGGATGCAATATCAAAAAATATTTTGGAGACCGTGCGTTGTCAATATTCATACAACCTCCTTCGGTGAAAGAACTGAGAGAACGTCTTATACACAGAGGAACAGATACTCCGGAGATGATAGAAAAACGAGTATCCAAGGCTGAGAAAGAGTTGGAATACGCTTCTAAATTCGATGTTGTGATAATAAATGACGACCTGACAAAAGCAGAGGCGGCTGCTATATCAATCGTCCAACAATTTTTTGATGTCAAATAAGCCCAAAATAGCTATTTTCGGCGGTACCTTCAATCCATTCCACAACGGTCATCTGGCTATCGTCAAAAGTATCATCGAAAGCAAACTTGCAGATGAGCTTTGGCTACTTGTGACACCACTTAATCCCTGGAAAAAGAATCTTAGCCTGCTTCCCAACGAAATCAGATTGAAAATGGTAACCGATTCGGTAGCCGACATTCCTCATGTAAAGGTATCGGACTATGAATTCAAACTGCCTATACCTTCATATACATCAGATACTCTGAAAAACATTGCAGCCGATTATCCCCTTTATGAGTTCGTACTTGTTATCGGAGCAGATAATTGGGTGGATTTCGATAAATGGCATGACTATAAATATATCATGGATAATCATGGCATTATTGTATACCCTCGTGCAAATTGCACCATACCCGATGGTACGAAAGGCATAACAATATTGAAATGTCCGTTAGTGAACATTAGTTCGACGGAAATAGTGAAACGGATAAAAGAGGGAAAGTCAATAGAGAATCTGGTTCCACCATCGGTTGTTGAAACAATCAGAGAAAAAGGTCTTTTCAGAGAATCCTCAGATTGATTCTATAAGTGCCACTGCATGGGCCGATATTCCTTCCTTGCGACCGGTAAAACCCAATTTTTCCGTAGTGGTGGCCTTGATTGATATATCTTCAATAGAGACTCCCATGACATCTGCCATTACGCTCTGCATCTGTGGAATATGAGGATTGAATTTTGGTTCTTCAGCACATATTGTAGCATCCACGTTACCGATCTTGTACCCTTTTTCCATAAGCAGTTCCACGCACTTCTTAAGCAGTATTTTGCTATCAATATCTTTATATTGAAGATCTTTATCGGAAAAATGAAAACCTATATCACGCAGATTTGCTGCTCCTAGCAAAGCATCACATACGGCATGTATAAGCACATCGGCATCGGAATGTCCTAAAAGGCCCATCTCATACTCTATCTTTACACCTCCTACCCAAAGGTCTCTTCCTGCCACCAATTTGTGGACATCGTAACCGTATCCTACTCTTATTGACATAATTATCTTCCGAATA
>CAYOGG010000052.1:0-8565 GCA_964403455.1 uncultured Bacteroidaceae bacterium
ATGATGCTGATGTTGGCTTTTGTCAATCAGGTGATAGATCGTGTTAAAATAGATCCGTTAAGGGACAGATTGAAACATTTGGTGGAGATGCGTTTTCGCGGTGAACTGAGTAAGTGTGAGGGTTGTTCCATTTGTAGATAACAGTATTATTATGGATGACATAAGAAATGATTTCCCAATACTATCAAGACAGGTTTACGGCAAGCCGTTAGTCTATTTTGATAATGCCGCCACTACGCAAAAACCGCGTGAGGTGGTGCAGTCGATATGTGATTCATATTATAATGTGAATGCCAATGTGCATCGCGGTATTCATTTCTTGTCTCAACAAGCCACCGACCAGATGGAGGCGGCACGTGAGACTGTTCGTGCTTTTATTGGAGCAGGCAGTACCGATGAGATAATTTTCACACGCGGCACTACGGAGAGTCTCAATCTGTTGGCGCACAGCTTTTCAGCTGCCTTTTTGAAAGCCGGAGATGAGATTATCATATCGGCAATGGAACATCACAGCAATATTGTTCCTTGGCAGTTGGAGGCGGAAAGGGTAGGATTCGATATAAGAGTTATTCCTGTAAATGATGACGGTGAGTTGATGTTGGACGAATACGAAAAACTATTCTCAGAAAAGACCCGTTTGGTAAGTGTTACACATGTATCAAATGTATTGGGTACAGTCAACCCTATAGCAGATATGATAGCTACGGCGCATTCTCACGGAGTACCGGTTGCCGTGGATGGTGCTCAGTCTGTTCCTCATATTGCCGTTGATGTCAAGGCTCTTGATGCAGACTTTTTTGCATTCAGCGGGCATAAGGTTTACGGACCTACGGGGATAGGGGTACTATACGGAAAACGTGAGTATTTGGATGCGATGCCTCCGTATCAAGGTGGAGGTGAGATGATTAAACACGTTACATTCGAATATACATCTTTCAATACTCTTCCGTTCAAATTTGAGGCCGGTACACCCGATTATGTAGGTAGCATATCTCTGGCGGTTGCATTGGACTACGTATCCAAGATAGGTATGAAGCATATCTCAGAACACGAATCGGATTTATGTAGCTATGCTATGGAGCGAATGAGAGAAATACCCGGTATGCGTTTTATCGGTAATGCAAAACATCGGAGTGGCGTTATCTCTTTTTTGGTAGGAGATATACATCCCACCGATATGGGTACCTTGTTGGATAAGTTAGGCATAGCCGTACGTACGGGTCATCATTGTGCGGAGCCGCTCATGCAGCGTTTCGGCATTCCGGGTACCGTCCGTGCTTCTTTCGGCCTGTATAATACTCGTGGGGAGATCGATACCTTGGTCGCAGGAATTGATCGCGTCAGAAAGATGTTTTGATATCAATCCGCCGATCAATCTTTGACTTGTTACGAAAGAATAATGTTACTTCCATTTCTTAAAGCGAATATCATTGAAGCCGGTTGTGATGAAGCCGGCAGAGGCTGTTTGGCAGGTCCTGTTTATGCAGCTGCTGTGATTTTGCCGTCAGACTTCAAAAATGAACTGCTCAATGACTCCAAACAATTGACAGAGAAACAGCGTTATGCTCTACGTCCGATAATAGAAAAAGAGGCATTGGCTTGGGCGGTCGGGGTAGTGGACAATCGTGAGATCGATCAAATCAATATTCTTGCAGCATCTATTCTGGCCATGCATCGTGCCATTGATGGGCTGAAACTACGTCCTGAACATCTGATAATTGACGGTAATAGATTCAAACCCTATCATGACATTCCATATACCACCATTGTAAAGGGTGACGGGAAGATGATGTCTATTGCTGCCGCTTCCGTGTTGGCTAAGACCTATCGTGACGATTTTATGAACCGCATATCGGCTGAGTATCCTCAGTACGATTGGCTATCAAATAAAGGATATCCCACTGTAAAACATCGTGTCGCAATAAAACAGTACGGCACCACACCATATCACCGCCTCTCCTTCAATCTTTTAGGTGACGGACAACTTTCATTGGATTTTTAAAAAGTAACCTTAAAATGATGTAAAAACAGCTCGTTCTTAGTTAAAGCATAAATTACCTTTGATAGCTTGTAAAAGATTGAAATATTGTTCTATATTTGCAAAATAAAGATATATAAACAATGAGCTATGAGATTAATTCACTGGTTTTCGTTATTACTTGTTTTCTTTTGTGTCGGATGTTTCAATAGTGAGAATCCGAAAGTAACAGTTAAATCGGTAGGACCGATAAATGAAATTCCCATAAGTGAGGTGCAAACACATAACCTCTCTTTTAAAGATTCCATTATAATAACCCCGGTAGATATTTGGGTAGAAGATTCTCTTTTGGTCATGTTTACATCAGACAAACGAAATTTTCTCAGGATATATTCATTACGCAGCAAAAAACTAATAACAACGTACGGATTTATAGGCAGAGGAAGAGATGAATTTTTATATCCTCAGGTATTTAAAAACTCATCTCGAGAATATGTAATCACAGACAGATTACGGTTCTGTATTATTAATATAGATAGGTTGATAGTAGAGGATGGTTATAAGCCTGATTTTCATAATGTAGATGAGGGTTTGAAGGCCATTGATTATTTTGCAACGACAGATAATTATGATGAAATTATATTTAGCAGTGGCAGCAGTGACGATCAGTTATGTTTTATGAATTTGAAGGATAATTCTACTCAATCTTTCAATTGTTTCCCGAAAATAAAGGGAGTTGATGTTTCGAATTTTATTTCACATACCAATGTGTTTAAGGCTTCGATGACAAAAATAGGTGATTCTCTATTTTTGGCATATTATTATTATCCGATAATTGATATTGTATCTTTAGATACAAGAAAGGTTCGTCGAATTCAACATCCTGTAGATTATAGTTTCAACCACGTTAAGGTCATAGACAATATAAATGCCGTTATTGATGACCCATTCTTATGTAATATATCATCTTATGCTACTGAAAACTACTTTTATACATTGTATTACGGTGACGAAATGAAGAATGTTGAAAATATGGAATGTAAGCCTCAGATACTAAAATATAATTTAGATGGAGATTTAATTTCTCGATTCGGCTTAGATTGCATAGCAACAAAATTTTGTGTTTCAGATGATGATAAGAATATTTACTTGTTGTCTTATGATGAGGATTTCAATCCGGCTATTGTGAAGGTGGAGATATAGAATCGGTTCAGTAGGTAAGGTGTATAATACTTGCGCCTTACCGCTTTTTTGCAGCACTCCTAAATTTCACTGCATTCAATTGTAGCATTTTGCAGCATCTTTTATTTGTGGAAAATGAGTTGCTATATTATCATTTCAGAAAAAGTAATGATATGAAGAGACTTGCTTTTAAGAAAGTGTTATTTTTTCTTTTGTTCTCTATTGCAGTCGAACAGACAATAAGGGCATTGGATAATGTTCGTATCGATGAGCTGAATTATAATCTGGGAGATGTTAATGCTGAAGTGACGAAATATTTCGAAGGGGAAGAATACTCCGGTGATATTGTCATTCCAGAGAAAGTGATATTCGAAGGTCGCAGTTTTGAAGTTACTTCTATTGAAAATCGTGCTTTCTTAAGATGTAAAGATCTGAAATCAGTCGTTATTGCCGCATCTGTGGATTCGATTGGTTTTGGGGCTTTCTATGGTTGCAGCAACCTTAATAAAATACTTATTAAGAATAAGAATATTCGTATTGAAAGAGACGTTTTCTACGGTTGTGAGAGTCTTCCTGTGTATGACTATCTGAGATATGCCGATTTTATTGTGATAGGACCTTTTGACAGACATCTTAATTCTGAGATGAGATTACGTGGTACTACGGTTCAGTCCTCGGACGATCTGTCTTCATTCAAAATAAAAAATGGGACCAGGATAATTGCTCCGGATGCATTTTCCGGCTGTAAAAATATAGAATCTATTTCCATCCCAAATTCTGTAAAAGTGATAGGCCCGGATGCTTTTAGCAATTGTTCTAAGCTGAATTCTATCAAGCTGCCGAATTCCTTAAAGGTTATTGGAAGTCGTGCGTTTAGGTTTTGCTCAAGTTTAGTATCTATACGAATTCCGGCATCGACCATTTCTATTGGAAATTATGATTGCTATAATAGAATGCTTAATGACTATGATATAAGTATAATAGCATCAGATCCAATTTTATCTAAAGACTCAATTAATCCAAATGAGTTTATTACCGCACACGAAACGTTTGAAGACCCATTCTCTCGTTGTAGTGCTTTAGAAAAGATTGAAGTAGCTGATGGTAATAAGGTTTATGATAGTAGGGATAATTGTAATGCTTTAATCGAAACAGCATCAAATACCATATTACAAGGATGCAAATCGACTATTATACCGGAAACTGTAAAATCAATAGGTTATTCCGCATTTGAAGGTTGTTCCGGACTATTCTCAATGAGTTTTCCCGAATCGGTGACCACTATTAATGATTATGCTTTTCGGTTCTGCACAAATCTCAAAAAAATTGATCTACCGTCATCAATTAAAAGTATAGGTCGCGCAGCCTTTTTAGGGTGTGACCTAAATGAGATATATATCCCAAAATCAGTTATGCAAATCGGTTATGATTCTTTTTTAAATAGAAATGACAAGTTTTTTATAAGTGTAGCCGAAGGAAATCAAAGATATGATAGTCGTAATAACTGCAATGCAATAATTGAGACATCTATAAATACTCTTATATTTGGATGCCCAACTACTGTTATTCCATCGTCGGTCACTTCGATAGGAGCATCCGCATTTTCATATTGTACCGCACTATCAACCATTGAAATACCCTTGTCTGTCACTGCAATAAGAGAATCTGCATTCTATGGTTGTTCTGGGTTGATATCTATTAATATACCATCATCAGTCAAGACAATTGAATCCAATGCTTTTGGAAATTGCAGTAATCTTACATCAGTGAGATTGTCAGAATCTATTAAAACTATAGGAGATGCAGCGTTCGCTGGTTGCAGTAATATTGAGTCTATATCCTTGCCGGATTCTTTATCGGAAATTCAGGCTGCATTATTCCGTGGCTGTGTTAACATGGCCGAAATTACGATACCTGGATCCGTTAAATCGATTGGTAGTGCTGTATTTGACGGCTGTGCAAAATTGAAGTCTATAATTCTTCCTGATGGTCTGGAAATGTTAGGAAGAAGTGTTTTTGAAGGCTGTTCCGGGCTTGAAAAACTATACATTCCTGAAAATGTCAAGACTATTGGTTCAGGAGCTTTTTCGGGTTGCACAAATCTTACTGAAATATCGTTGCCTGGTTCTTTATCTGAACTATCAAATGATATTTTCAGGAATTGTACCTATCTTCAGTCTGTAACTCTTCCAAATTCTATAAGAACTATTGGTACAAGAGCGTTTTCAGGATGTAAAAGTATTAAGCAGATAAAGATTCCTGCTTCTGTGGTTTCTATCTATCAAGATGCTTTTGATGAATGTGTAGATCTTAAAGAGTTGTCTTGTTTTAGTTTGATTCCACCACAAATACTTAATTCTATTAATATCAATTACTTTTCGTCGGAATTATCCAGTAAGTTGTTTAGTAATTTAATTCTTAATTATTGTACTTTATATGTTTCGGAAAGCAGTTTGAATCTTTACAAAGAAACTATCGGCTGGAATCAATTCAAGACTATTAAACCGATAGCCGACAGATAGTAGAAAATGTTGATTGTAAAGCATGCCCCAAAATAAGACAGTCACGAACTATTCGGAAGATAATCGAAGAAGCTAATTAAGTTATTAATAAATAACTCGGAATTTGAGTTCCGAGTCGGATTTTGACTTAATATTCGTTGACTTTTCTAATTTAAGATGGCAATAATTGTTGGTTGACGGTGTTTCAGCTTACTTTTTGCTTCGCACTACTTTTAATTCTTCGGATTCTCACTCCGTTTGACTTCAACCTCAAATTGCGTTTCACTATTTTGACTTCGTCGAAGATAGCTGTGCTCTGACGAGCTTGCACTACTTTGACTAATGTCGAAGATAGGCGGCGCCTCGGCAATGAAACGAACTCGTTCGTTTCTATTGTTTTCACTCCATATGCTATTCATGAGTCGGGGCCTCCTGACTATCATATGAAGTGAAAACAAGAAAAATAAATGAATTTATTTTTCATTGCTCTCGGCTTGCACTATCTTTGCAAACCGAAATAGAAAGTAAACAAAAACAATATATTATGGCAAAGAAAGCTCTTTTGATGATTCTTGACGGATGGGGCATTGGTAACCATTCCAAGGCTGATGTTATTTATAACACTCCGACTCCGTATTGGGACTATCTGCTTAATAATTATCCGAATGCGCAGTTGCAGGCAAGCGGTGAAAATGTAGGTTTGCCGGATGGTCAGATGGGAAACTCAGAGGTCGGTCATCTGAATATAGGTGCCGGACGTGTGGTATATCAGGATTTAGTGAAAATCAATCGTTCAATTGCTGACGGCAGTATTCGTCAGAATCCTGAGATTGTATCGGCATACGGTTATGCAAAGAAAAACGGTAAAAAGCTGCATTTGATGGGACTCGTGTCTGACGGTGGCGTTCATAGTTCGCTACAACATCTGTTTTGCCTATGTGACATTGCACGCGAATACGGTATTGATAATGCATTTGTTCACTGTTTCATGGACGGTCGTGATACGGATCCGAAGAGCGGAAAGGGTTTTATCGAGCAGTTGGTAAAGCGAGGCGACAAAGTAGCTACTATTATCGGACGTTATTATGCCATGGATCGTGATAAACGTTGGGAACGTGTGAAAGTGGCTTATGACTTATTGGTAAAGGCTGAAGGAAAACAGGCTTCGGATATGGTGAATGCTGTGGGAGATTCTTACGCTGAGGGTGTTACCGATGAATTTATGAAGCCTATCGTGAACAGCGCGTATGACAGCCGCATTGAAGAGGGTGATGTTATTATCTTCTTCAACTTCCGTAATGATCGTGCCAAGGAACTGACAATTGTTCTTACTCAAAAGGAGATGTCAGAAGCAGGAATGAAGACTGTTCCTAATCTACAGTATTATTGTTTGACTCCTTATGATGCTTCATTTACCGGCGTACATATTTTGTTCGATAAGGATAATGTAAATAATACTTTGGGTGAGTATATTGCTTCAAAGAATATGACTCAGCTTCATATAGCCGAGACAGAGAAGTATGCTCATGTTACTTTCTTCCTCAATGGCGGTCGTGAGACCCCATTTGATAAGGAAGAGCGTATATTGGTTCCTTCTCCAAAGGTGGCTACATACGATTTGCAGCCTGAGATGAGTGCATATTTGGTTAGAGATAAACTAGTTGAGGCTATTGACAGTGAGAAATTCGATTTCATCGTAGTAAACTTTGCAAATGGCGACATGGTGGGTCATACGGGAATATATGAAGCTATTGAGAAGGCTGTGATTGCCGTTGATGCTTGTGTTCACGATGTGATTGAGGCAGCAAAACAACATGGATATGATGCTATAATCATTGCCGATCATGGAAATGCCGATCATGCAATCAATGAGGATGGCACCCCAAATACAGCTCATTCTTTGAATCCTGTTCCTGTAGTCTATGTTACGGATAGAAAAGATGCTCAAGTGGAAAACGGCAGATTAGCCGATGTCGCTCCAAGCATATTGACGATTATGGGACTTCCTGTTCCATCTGAGATGACAGGCAATGTCTTGATTAAGTAATTTAGAAAGCAAATATGGAAGGCGGCTTGTTCAGTCGCCTTTTATTTATTAAATATAGTCTGTAAAATAATGGCAAAGATTGGTTCCTTAATGACATCAGTGGGCAGAAAAGCCCTGCTTTTGGGTAGTGGAGAGTTAGGAAAGGAAGTGGCTATCGAACTTCAACGTCTCGGCATTGAGGTGGTGGCTTGTGATAAATATCCTAATGCTCCCGCTATGCAGATTGCTCATCGCAGCCATGTCTTCAATATGTTGGACGGCAATAAATTACGTGAGGTAATTGAATTGGAGAAACCTGATCATATTATACCGGAGGTTGAGGCCATAGCTACTCCTACCTTGGTAGAGTTGGAGAAGGATGGGTATCATGTGACTCCTACAGCTCAGGCTGCTTTTCTGACAATGAATCGTGAGGGCATACGTCGTTTAGCTGCCGAGCAATTAGGTATTAAGACCTCAAAATACCTGTTCGCTTCTACAAAAGAGGAATTCGATGATGCTGTGGTTAAGATCGGAATGCCTTGCGTTGTAAAGCCTATCATGAGTTCATCCGGTCATGGACAGAGCGTGATTCGAGAGTCGTCAGATATTGACAATTCCTGGAAAATCGCTCAGGAAGGAGGCCGTGCAGGTGCCGGTCGTGTAATAGTAGAGGGTTTTGTGGATTTCGATTTTGAAATAACACTGCTTACGGTTAGGTGCATTACCGGTACTCTCTTTTGTGAACCGATAGGTCACATTCAGATTAATGGTGACTATCGTTATTCATGGCAGCCTCAGCCAATGGATATAAAAGCACTTGAAAAAGCAAAAGAGATAGCAAAAAAGGTTACCGATGCACTTGGAGGTTACGGAAT
>CAYOGG010000053.1:0-8543 GCA_964403455.1 uncultured Bacteroidaceae bacterium
ATTTGATAGGCATCCTTTAAGTTGCTTAGTTTCCCCTTTAATGTTTCTGACTGAATCTCCTGCATATTGAAGAATTTACCACCCTCCTTGGTCATATCCTCAAGCACTTTCTTGACCATCTCAAATGGCACCTGTCGAGAGGAAATCTTATCGAAGACCTGCCCTACCGTTATACCCTCCTCGCCTAACGCCACAAACTCATTCTTTAGTGCCTCTAAAATGGGCACGCCGGCCTCAGTGAACTGTCGAACCTCCTGCCCTCTTAAAAAACTTGCGCTGCGGACTTGTCCATAAGCTAAAATCAGGCGGTCAAGACCAATACCTAAGCCTGCCGACATATCCGCAAGCATCTTTGTAGTGTCAAATAACTCTTCAGTCGGAATACTAAATGCTGATAACTGCTTTGTATAGGAAATCAGATCCTTAAAGTTAAATGGAGAAACCAAAGCCAAATCTTTTATTTGAGAGAAAATGGCATCCGCCTTATTTACATCTTGAATAATAGCCCTTAATGTAGTCCTCTGTAATTCAAACTCCCCTGTGATGGTAACTATGCTCTCCATAATCCTCTTCATGGCATAGATAGAAACACTACTGCGGAGCATTGAGGCAAACTGATTTACGGAACGGTTAGCCATACTTAATTGAGTATTTGTCCGTTTTGTTTCTTCAGTTATTCTTTCTGCAGCTTGTGCAGCCTTCGCCTCCTCCTTCGCTCGTTTTTCTGCTTCTTTCGATGCTTTTGCCCTCTCTTTAGCCTCCTCCCTCATAGCTTCCTCTGCTTCTTTTGCTGCAATGGCTTGCGCCTTAGCGGCCTCTTGTGACTTCTTCTCCATTATTGAATATTCGGAAGACATCTGCTTAAGCGTAATGCTTTGTTGTGATAAAGCCCTCGCTTGTTCCCCATAATTGGGTTGCTTCATATTCAGACTATCTTGTGTCTGCTTTAATGTATTTATTACATTTTGTACTTTTTCCGCTTCCTTAACAGCGTTTTTATATTCATTTGCCAATCCACCACCTTTCTCCTGTCTAATCTCTTGAATGACATTTATCTCCTCCTCAAGTTGTTTAAGCCTCTCTATTTGCTGATTTATCTGAATAGTTAAGTCTAACTTTCTTTGCGAATTAGCGGTGTTTATCTCACCACTTGGTAACTGCGCTTTTGCGACCATATCGGCCTGAGCCTTTGCAGCCTTTTCTTTTGCCTTAGTCATCTTTTCGGTAGCATTAGCAATTTTATCTAAAGAAGCATTTTCTATATCTGCAGATTCTTTTACAACTTTGATTAAATTTTTATATCTCTCTACTAACTCTGAAACATTTTTACTTTGTTCTTGTATCTGAGTGTTATTTTTAATAATACCTTCTATCTGTAAAGCATTACTTAAGGTAGTGTTGAATTTCTTAGCCGTTGCTTCTATTTGTTTGATTTTTTCATTAAAATCTTTATCATCAATTATTACGGCGAAGTTTAGATTATCCACCGACCCACTTGATGATGTTTTGTTTTGTTTTGCCATAACATTAATTATTAAAGCCAACTACATAGTAGGCTCGGTTAATATTTTAGAAAGATTGGTTTTTTCCCATTCTTCTTTTTTTCTTTTTTCTTTGAATTTTCTTAACGATTCCTCGTTGAGACTGATACACTTATCGTCAATAACAGTTTTCTTTTTATCCGGATCGGCCATATATAAAGTATGTGGCAAATCGCAGTTCATGATAACTATTTGAGGATGAGTTAAATCACACCTATAACCCCAAAAAGAAACACTTATAAGTCCGAAGAAGAATCTTCTTGTCCTTCCAAATTCGGGGTATTCTTTGATGAAAGCTGCTCTACAACCGATATAAGTTCGGCTTGGTACTGCTCGGCTTCTTTGCTGGTCATTTTCATCATATCCTCCCTGGTATCCAGCGTTAATACCATATTCTCGTAGTATGACTGCAATATCGCCGTCAGTTTTTTTTTACCCTCTTTTATGATTGCGTTCATTTGGTCTATGCTATACCCTTTTGCTTTGCTCCACCACCAAACTAAAAAGCGATAAAATAGCCTTATTCTCCAATATCCATTGAGGTAGTATAATGCAGCCTCTTTATATGGTTTAAGTGTAAATTTGACCGCATATTTAAGTGTTTCGGGCGCATCTTTTGCCGTGCGTGTCATATCCACCTCCGACCATACCTCGGTAAGCCTCTCAATGGTGTATTCTCGAAGATACCGAAGTCTTAACTTGACCTTGGTATTAGGAATCGTAACCTCCGTAGGAGTATTGTTGTTGATGTTGTTAAGGACTTGCCTTGCATTTTTATCCGGTTGTTTCATATTGAAAATATAGGGGAGGATTTAATCCCTCCCCCTTAATAAAATGTTAAACTCCTGCTTGTGATATTGGTATTGTAATAGTATCTATTACGGTAGATGATTGCTTCAATGTTAGAATTATTGAACCATTTCTTGCCGCTCCGGAATTAGCCGTTACTGCAACGCTAATATTATTACCACTCTTTGTAGGTGTTGCCCAAGATGTTCCTGTGCCTGCAGTGACAGTCCATGTATATCCCCCAACTATATCTGATACCGCTATGGTCTTAGTACTCACGGTATTCTCAAAAGAGAGAGATGATGGACTAAGCACTAATCTTTTTTTAATGTGTAGAAGTCTTCTGCCCCGGTAAAAGTGGGCGATAAAACTGAACCTTTAAGGCGTACTATTTGAGGTTTATTCATATCATCATTATTATATGATGCTAAGAATTGAACACGAGGGAATAATATCGCTGTCTGCTTAGATTCACTCGTGACAAGTACGGCACACATAGTTTTTTTAACCGTGGTTTTGTACCCTTTCCCCGTAAATGTACCATCTCCTGAAGTTATGGTTATAGAAGTGTGAGTAGCCTCATGTTCAAAGAAGTAGTCAAGAAGTGCTTCAAATGCTGATGGAACATCTCCCACAATAGTCATATCTCCTTTTTCCGTATCCGCATCAATCTGCTGTTCAAGCTGGTCAATTTTAATAGGGGTTACACTGTGGTCTGCTTGGTTTATCTTAAATGTTCCCGCAAGAGTGAAAATTTCATCTGCTGCACTAAAATCAGCAGTAAGACCACCTGCGGCGGTTATTTCGCTGAGAAGTTTAATTGATGAACAACCTTTATATAGGTCATTTAACATCGCTTTTGTTAATGTTGCTGGCATAATTTTTAAATTTTAATTATTGTTTTAATATTTATTATTCTTACATGGTATCCGTAATCATCAGGCATATCGCTTAAAATTATTGGCTTATCCTCAAATAGAAGTTTACCTTGCCATTGTGGAAGTCCGGAAGATAATTTCTTATACATAACAGAGAGTTTCTTTCCGTTTTTAAAACCAGCAATATCCTTTGCGAAGAGATGAAAACTACAAACACATTCACCGTAAGCTTTATTGTCGATAATCTTTCCCGAAACCTTGGCCACAACAAAGTCGTTATTGGTAGAAGTTGTAGATGATGGCCTTGATGTATATACCTTATCCGAAACAGATAAGGTTGTAGCTATCAATCTCAACTCATCTTCTATGGTTGTTTGGTCAAATTCGTTTATCATATCCTCTTAAAGTATTTTTTAAAGTCTTGTTCTACCTGAGAAACAGTCATATTAAGTATATCATTTTCATAGTCAAACTTGTAATATTCTGATGGGTTCATTCCTGCCATCACTATACCGCACCATCCTATGGATGATGGAGAACCATATGATGTAAGAGCAGAGCGTACACTTGAAGAACTTTCTTTCTCACTCCATACTTTAGTCTTAATAAGTTCGCCATTATGCCATACAGCATATCCATAACTATCTCCGTTCTCAATATGGTTCTGATGAAAGGTGTCGTGCAAGTCAAGAGCAATATTTACCCCTGCCTCAAGAATAGTAGTAATAGCATTTTCAATAGAAATATCCTTATTATCTTTTATCCTTGCAAAAGCCGAATTGATTGTATTAATATTATTCTCTTTATGTCCCATCTTAGTTTTTTATTTCGTTTGCCCAAATATTACTACCTAAGTTAAAAGTGTTGAATTTTAACACCGTGGCCACAAATGACCGCGTATAGTCTGTGATGTATAGTTTGTCATTGGCTATAACATTGGCTGTCGTTCTCGGTAATGATAACTTGTAGTCAGCTTTGATTACATCCCCTGCCGATGATGTATTCATCGTCTGTGTCCTGTAACCAAATTTGCTTTCAAGTATGGTTTGTTCCGTTATATTTCCGTCACTATCTGTAATAGGAACTCCGTCAGAATCTACTGACGGCCTTTTCACTACCATTGAGTGCGGAAATCTTGGATTTAATTCTGATTCAGACATCTCTAAAAGTCATTTTACCTCTGTTAGTATTTGGACTTACCTCATCGTACTTGGCGTATATCTTGTCCGCCATAAGCACGAGTGATTTTCTATCCACCACATTCTTGTTCGCTTTTTGGTGCTGCCACCCACCATCACTTTCATACTCTCCCGATGTTACGGAAGATGTGCCTGCGACCCAATAATAGATGTCGGCAAGAAGTAAATCTCTTTTCTTCACTCCCTCGGTATCTTCAAGGTCACTCATATAAGTGCCCTCAGCAATCCCTCTGTTATAAAGTTTTGCCTTGACGGTGTTGTCTGGGAGGTCATAATCAACCATACCTCTAACCCATTCTTCTATTGTAAAGATTGCAGACATATCTCACGTGTTTTTATTTATGATGCACTATAAGGGTGAAGATACCACATATACTGCGGTTTATCGGGCACAACTAATGATGTCATCTCCGTATTGAAAGACTGACATTTCTTCACGGGTTCATAACCAACGGTAAGAAGTAATCTGCCACCATAAAATCCTCCGTATGTGCCATCTCCAACTGCGATAGGCTCAACGGTAAGCACCTCTCCGAGACTTCCGTCAGGTACAAGTACTATAACGTTTGATTCAAATCCGCGAATCTGACTATCTTCAAGTTGAGCAGTAGTTGAGTTCCATTTCTGTACTGTTGATGTGGAATCAATAAGTTTGAAAGGAGCACCGACAATATCACCGAGAATCTCAAACTTGCGCTCAAGTTTCATATTACCTACTTTAGATTTTACCCAATTTGCATTATATGCATCAGTATAGAGTTCTACCGCAATAGCCTCAATAAGTTTTGAGTGCTTGATAATATTTTTAGCATACACCTTGTCAATCTCAAAATGTAAAGCGGTAACGCCCTTTTTGTTGGCGTCATCCACCATATCGATAAGGTTTGCAAGAGGGTCGCAAGCAGCACCCTCTGTGCTATACACGCCATTAGATACGGCAGTATACCATCTCTTTGTAGATGTTAAGGTCTTTACGTTAGCAGTAGGAACGTGTGCAGAAAGGGTAATACCATTAATACCATTAGGGTTATTAGTGGAGTTGATTGCAAACTTACCTGCTGAAACCATTTGATTTCTCTGATAGGTAAGACTATTGGTATGAGAACCAATCATCTTATCAACAGTGATAAACAAGTTGTTTTTAGCGGCATTTATCGCTCTGTCGGAAGTAGAACCAAATCTCTGTTCGAGAATCATCTGCTTACGCACTTTGTCCTCATTAAGATATTCCACAAGTTTCATCCTCGGTATCCTGCCTGTGTATGTCTCAAATCCTTTTGCCCCCATAGGGATTGCAGGAGAATCAACATCGACATACTGAGCCATAGGAGTAATGTCGAGAGTTTTTAGTATCTGCTCATATACGAAGTCAAGCTGCATATCGGGAGCAAAAGAGAAACCATCTATGTTTAGCTCATTATATTTAACGGCCATAACATCATCAAGATAACTCTGAATCATCCTGTTGTCGTTAGATCCAAGGGCGGAAGTTATCAAGTCATAAAAAGAAAATTGATATGTATTCATAGCTATACTCCTTTAATTAGAATTACATTAGGGATTTGAGCCTGCAATTGGTCGGCAATAGAACATCCGATAGGATTGCGAGCGATGAGCAAGCCTTCTCCGTGAAAGTTTACTACTGCGCCTGTGGCTGATGCGTTTGCTTCAGTAAGGTCTATTCCATTTGCGCAGATGTCATTATACAGATACCCATTGGGGATAAGTTTAACTGACTTGCTTGAACCTCCAGCCGCTGCAGATGATAGGACACATATATCCCCAGCCGAGCAGGTGTCAAGGTTTGCGTGGGTAACAGTCAAATCGTAAGTGCCTGCGGTAGTGGCGTTCTCTGCTACCGCTGAAATGGCAGATGCCTTACCTGTACTTAAGAAAGAATTTCCGAGTTTCATAATGAAGTCGGATGTGGTAGGCACGATGCCTAAACACGGCTTAATCTGAAGTGTGCCATTAGTATCTTGTCCTGTGGGGGCAGTATAGGCAACAACTTCAAATACAAGAAGCGGAGTGATAGTTCCGCTATTAAACTTGACGGGTGTTCCTGCCGGAATGACAACCCCGTCTTTTAGATAACCCGAAGCAAGTACGCCTCCGAAAGGAATCGGTCTTACAGAGCCGAGCCATACGGGAGTACTACCACCATAGGTTTTCTGTTTTGTTCCATAAGTGTTAAAACTCATTTTCTTAATTTTTAATTAGTTTTTTCCTTGGGGATTTTCCCTTCGGAACGCAGCCTTTCAACCTCGCTCTTTCCATCGAATTGTGAAGGTGTTGCTCCTCCTCCCTTTGTGGGAGGCACCCCATCTCCATATAACTCCTTATAGGTCGAATCGTACTCTTTCTTGGCTCTGTCCGCTATCGTTTCAGCGGTATCATCCTTACCAACAGAATACGAACGCATCACTATGTTACGCACCGTATCATTGGTACATTTGTACTTGTCGCCTTTTAGAAGTTCGTTGGCGGCCTTAATAATACCCTCATCTTTCCTATGCTTATCGTCAGCTGCTATCCTTGTAGAAAGTTCCTCCTGCTGCTTTTTTAGTTCAGCAAGTTGCTTTGATATATCATCGGAGAGATTGGTTTTTTCATCAGGTTTAATGGGCTGCTTCTTTAACGCTTCGAGTTCGTCTTTCAATTTGCGGTTCTCCGTCCGCACCTTGTCATCATTACTCTGAAACGCCTTTAATAGATTTTCGCATTTCGGAGAAGAAATGGAAGTTTCTATCTCAGATTCTTGTTTGATACTTTCAGACAGAAGCTCTGCGACCGTATCTAAAGCAGACTTACTTAACCCTAAGGTTTTATACTTAGTTTCAAGTGCTTCTAAAATTTTTGTTTTCATAAAATATATTTTTGTTTTAATGATTGCGTAAAAAAAAGAGCCGAAAACCATTGCTGGTAATCGGCTCTCCGGCTCTAATTTTATATTCTAACTACTTCTCTATCTCCATAACTGTAACCGCTTTACAGTGCTTACAAAAGACTGCTATAACGGCTTTATTATCTACATCTTTAACCTCTGCAGGTAATTCTGCCCCACATTTTGCACAAATAAGTGGCTTTGCAAATCGTCCTGTTGTAATTTTAATCCTAAGTTTCATTTTAATCTTATACCAAAAATATAATAAGAATAAAAACCTGCAATTTATTTGCAATTTTTACATAGTTTATAAGAATATAATTCAAATAAAAAGGGCTACTTCACAGCAGCCCTGAAAAAATGTAATTACAAAGACCGCATTTACGGTAATACGGCTAACCAAGTCTTTCGTTCATCGAGCGATAACAATACAAATATAATGAAATTAAGTCATAAAGATAGTGTTATCATTGTCTAAAATACGCTTATTCGCCACATTATACCATTTCTCATTTACTTCTATCCCAATAAATCGTCTGTTATACTCTTTAGCAGCCACTCCCGTGGTTCCGCTTCCCATAAACGGATCAAGCACCAAGTCTCCCTCTTGTGACGAGTTGCGTATCAGTTTAGATATTATGGATAATGGTTTTATCGTTGGATGTTGCCATTTTTCTTTGTCTTTTACATTTATTTTTTCTATATTGTATGTCTTTGCATCATCATAGTTATTTGGCCTGCAATGTCCTTTTCCCTTAAAGAAATACAAACAGTATTCCGTATCTGACATATACTTATTGGAGTATATAGGCAGGGAGTTTTGTTTATGCCAACTCAAAATATTGAACATACATTTCATCTTATTTACATACACATTAAAATAGGCGGGTATTTGTTTTTTATTGCACCAAAAGTAAGCATTGATATTTTTCTTTTGTATTCTTTTTACTATTCGTGCAAATTGCTCAATATCGTATGATGTTGATATATTATTATTTATAAGTTCGTTTTGCACTCTGTTTGCACTTGTGCATTTACCAACAAATCCGCAACCCAATTTTTTATTAAGGTCGTATGGAGGGTCTGCTATTATTAAATCCACTTTTTCTGTAATATTCTGCAATTCCGCAAAGCAGTCGCCCTGTATTAAAGTTATATTTTCCATATTATATCCATATCAAAATAATGTCGTTTTATTTATTTAGTGCGCAATATAGGCGCATCAGTTCCTGCTTTCTATTCTTGCAGTCTT
>CAYOGG010000054.1:0-8538 GCA_964403455.1 uncultured Bacteroidaceae bacterium
TAAACCGCGTATTCTACGACTTAACATCAAAACCGCCGGGAACGATAGAGATGGAGTGATTTTTTCTCAAAAAGAACCCAGTATTTATGCAGGATAATACTCATTAAAGTTTTCCGGATCCTATTTACTTGGTTGGGTAAAAAGATTGAAAATTCGTTACTTTTAATGTATGCTATATAAGCATTACGTTGCGTAAAAATAAGCGAAACATAGAAAGGAGACGCTAATAATGTTCAATATGCACCATATCAGACATAATCGTTATAGCAGCTCCTTGTTATGTTTTATTATCGTATGTATTCTGGTAGTATGTACTTCTAATGAGAAGCCGGAGTTTGAGAAACTTTCATATTCGGGTTCAAATACCTCCAGTTCGATAACATCGTCGGGGAATGAGTTTTATGATCTTGTTTCTGACGAAATAACCAATTATTCGGTAATTAAAAGTATTGTTTCAAAGAAACCTGTTGCAGGAAAAACCATCGGCTCCAGGGAGCAACTGACCTATGCTGTAATAGGCGGTTTGTTTATACTTGTCGGTATATGTGTATTCTTTCTACTGTTTTTCTTTAGAGAATTAACAACAAGTCATCATTTTATCATTACTTATATCCATAATCTGGATGGAATGAAACCCTAGTCTCAATTAAATACATAACACGTAGTCAGGTGAACGTAGGATACGTTTGCCTTGTTTTGCTATGGAAAAGAGAGATGGAGGTTATAAGATCACAGATTGAAAACTCGGAGGTAAGAGAAATGCTTACAAATATAATAGTAGCCATAATGAGTGTAATAGCTATAGCAGCAGGGATTTGGGTCTGGTGGCTGGAAAATGGCGGTTCGTCTGAAGATTCTAAAAAGGATGATGATATAAAGTACAACGACATAGAAGAAACAGAAGGGAAAAGTAAAGATGAGAAAAACTAAGATTATATGCACAATAGGACCGGCAAGTGCCGGCGAAGAGATACTTACCAAAATGTGCCAATCCGGAATGAATGTGGCAAGATTGAACTTCTCTCACGGAACACATGAGGAACATTTGGAAAAGATCAAGATGATAAAGAAGGTCAGAGAGAAGCTGGGCTATCCGTTGCCGATTATGCTTGATACCAAAGGACCGGAGTACAGGATCAGGGGTTTTAAAAACAGGAAAGAAACCCTGCAGGATGGACAGACCTTTACATTTACTACGAGAGATGTTTCAGGGGATGCGACTATTGTTTCCGTAAACTATGCAGCCCTTGTGTCAGAATTAAAGGTTGGTGACAGGATACTTGTAAATAATGGTTTGCTCATTTTTGAAGTCAGGGAATTGACGGAAACAGACATAGTGTGCGATGTCATAGCCGGCGGAGAAATCTCAGATCATAAAAGCATGAATTTTCCGGGGCATGTGTTCAAAGGTGATTTCCTCAGTGAAGCTGATAAATCCGATCTGTTGTTTGGTATTGAGAATGATATTGATTTTGTTGCGGCATCTTTTGTGTCTAACAAAGAAAATGTCAGTGAACTCAGGAATTTTCTTGATGAAAACGGAGGCAAGGATATTGATATTATCGCCAAGATTGAGAACAGATCCGGTGTGGATAATATTGATGAGATATGTGAAATCGCTGATGGGGTAATGGTGGCGAGAGGAGACTTGGGCGTTGAGATTCCATTTATTGAAGTACCAGCTATCCAGAAATACCTTATCAAGAAATGCAGACTTCTCGGAAAAAGGGTTATTACCGCAACGGAGATGCTTGAATCCATGATACATAATCCCAGACCTACGAGGGCAGAGATTTCGGATGTTGCCAATGCTGTATATGATGGTTCTTCTGCCATAATGCTTTCCGGGGAATCTGCTGCGGGGAAATATCCTGTTGAAGCTGTAAGGAATATGGCAGAGATCGCAGAGTATACAGAAAAGAATATTGACTATGTGAAAAGATTTTACAGAACGGATTATGTCATAAAGAACAATCTGGATGCACTCTCACATGCCACATGTGCAATGGCAATCGATACCAAGGCAAAGGGAATCGTAATAAGTTCCATATCCGGGATGACTGTCAGAATGGTAAGCCGGTTCAGGTGCCCGGTGGATATAGTCGGTATGACGACTTCGCAAAAGGCATGGCGGAAGTTGAACCTCAGTTGGGGAGTTACTCCTGTCATGAGTGATGAATTTGAATCGGTCGATGTCATGTTCTACCATGCGAGTCGACATGCTATGGATATTCTTGAACTTAAAAGTGGAGACAATATCATACTTACCGGTGGACAGGCCAGCAAACAATCAGGCAGTACCAACACAATACGCCTGGAAACGATAAGGTAGAGGAGGTATGTTTCTATGAATATTTTGCTTCAAATATTGCTTCTGGTGGTAGGTTTTGTATGTCTTGTTAAGGGCGCTGATATGTTCGTAGGTGGAAGCTCAGCACTCGCCAGGAATTTTAATGTTCCCGGGTTGATCATAGGATTAACGATCGTTGCGCTTGGGACAAGTACACCGGAAATGGCAGTCAGTACAGTTGCAGCGTTTCAGGGTTCAAACGAGATCGCACTCAGTAACGTTGTAGGCTCCAATATTTTTAATCTATTGGGTATTCTTGGAATATGTGCGATCATTTATCCTCTTCCGGTTGACGGGATTGTATTAAAGCGGGATTTCCCTGTTGCGATCATCACCACTATACTGCTTTTACTGGTGTCCTGCGGTTCAGTATTGTTTAATGGACACTTTGCCGAATACGGTATGGATCGTGAAGTTGCCGTTGTATCGCGGCCGGTGGCATTTATCTTTGTGGTAATGTTTATCGGGTATATTGTTTTCCTGGTCTTAAAAGAGAGGAAAAATCCAACCGATGACGAGCAAACCGGCAAAGAGCCTATGTGGAAGTGTTTATTGTATATTGTGATCGGACTTGTGATGATCCTTGTGGGAGGACAGGTTGTAGTAAACTGCGCAAAAGAAATCGCAAGAGCAGCCGGTATGACAGAGACGCTGATAGGGCTTACAATCGTGGCTATCGGAACATCCCTTCCGGAACTGGTCACATCTGAAGTTGCCGCCAGAAAGGGTGAAACCGGTATGGCGATTGGAAACGTTATTGGTTCTAATATTTTTAATCTTCTGTTCATTTTGGGAATTTCGGCATTGATCCATCCTGTATCGATCAATATGGCTTCTGTATATGACCTGATGATACTCGTAGTAGTCAGTGGAATATCTTATATATTTGCCTTTACCTCGAGGAGAATTGCACGTGGCGAAGGAATATTGATGCTTATGATTTATGCTGCAGATGTTGTATTTGCAATACTCAGATAATAAATGATTGTAGATTGGAGGATGTGATGAGTTTGTTTTCGTTTTTTACATTATTGGGTGGTCTTGCCTTTTTCATATATGGGATGAATCAGATGTCACATAGTCTTGAGCGCATTGCCGGAAGCAAAATGGAGCGGATTATAAATAAGATGACAAAGAACCGCTTAAGCGGACTTCTTATGGGTTGTATTATTACCGTTGCTATCCAGAGTTCATCGGCTGTAACTGTAATGCTTGTTGGACTAGTTAACTCCGGACTTATGAATATAGGCAATACTGTCGCTGTTATCATGGGATCAAATATAGGAACAACCATAACAGCCTGGCTTATGAGCCTTGTGGGAATATCCAGTGATAATGTGTTTGTAAAAATGCTGAAACCGGAGTCATTTTCTCCGTTACTTGCTTTCGTTGGTATCGGACTTATAATGCTCTCTAAGAAGCCGGTAAAAAAAGATGTAGGAAACAGCTTCGTAGGGTTTGCAATATTGATGTACGGAATGATGCTGATGAGCAGTTCTGTTGCGCCATTGGCTGATTCACCATCATTTTCAGGACTTCTTGTTAGCTTTAAGAATCCAATTTTGGGAGTGCTGACAGGTTTGATCGTTACCGCAATAATCCAAAGCTCCGCAGCTTCGGTTGGTATGTTACAGGCAATTTCCATGACCGGAAGTATTTCATATGGAATGGCTGTTCCGATTATTATGGGTCAAAACATCGGAACTTGCGCGACGGCAATCCTGTCAAGTATAGGAGTTAACAAAAATGCGAAAAGGGTTGCTGCGATCCATCTTTCTTTTAATTTGATAGGAACGCTGTTTTTTATGGCGCTGTATTTTGGATTGCATATGATTTTTGATTTTTCTTTTGTAGACGAACCGATAAAACCGATGGGAATAGCCTTGTGCCATAGCATCTTTAATATTGCGACGACAGTGCTTTTACTTCCCTTTAGCAATCAGCTTGTTATGCTTGCATCCAAAACAATTAAGACTGAACCGGAAAGACAGATAGCATTTTTGGATGACAGGATATTTGAAATGCCTTCTATTGCGATAGGTGAATGCGAAAAGCTTTCCCATGAAATGGCTGAAATAGCTTGGAAGTCAGTGGTTGATGCTATAAATAATATTTTTGATCATTCCCTGGAAGCAGATGAGCATATAGCAGATGCGGAAAATATGGTAGATAAATATGAGGATAGATTGGGATCATATCTTATAAGATTTTCAGGAAGGGAGATATCCGTTAATGATAGTAGAACGGTATCAAAGATACTTCATACAATAGGCGATTTTGAAAGGATCAGTGATCATTCGTTAAATCTTACAGAATCGGCCAGAGAAATATCGGAAAAAGGAATCGTGATGTCTGAAAGTGCTGTAAATGAACTAAAGAAATTGGGGAAAGCTATAGAGGAGATCGTTCAAAAAACGACCAGTGCATATATAAGTAATGATGCTGTTTTGGCATTGGAAATTGAACCTCTTGAGCGGGTTATTGATGTGTATACGGAAACAGTCAGACAAAATCATATCGACAGGCTCAGAAAAGGGGAGTGCACAATAGAAAGAGGTTTTGTTCTGGCAGATATACTAAACAATTACGAGAGAATATCTGATCATTGTTCGAACATAGCGATTGCCGTGATACAGGCGGACTCGGATACTTATGATCCGCATGAATATATTAAGAACCTGCATACGAATGATGATATGCAATATGAGAAATTGTATAACATATATAGAGAAAAATATATTAGTAAAGGCTGAAAGGGGAGCGATAATGTCAAAAATAAGAACAAAAATTTCATTAAGAAGTACATTGAAGGAGATCAGGCCGGTTAATATTCTCATGCTTTTTATTGCGGGGATTATAAACTCTTTTGGCGTTACAATGTTTCTGTTTCCGGTGAAGCTTTACGATAGTGGTATATCAGGATTGTCAATGCTGCTGGATCAGCTGACTCCGGATTATTTAACGCTCTCACTTTTTCTAATCATAATAAATGTACCGATATTTGTTTTTGGTCTTAAGAGACAGGGGGTTACTTTTACCATATATTCGATTTTTGCCGTAGCGGTTTACTCACTTGCATCGTTTATGATCATGGATGTACTTCCGGTTGATGTTTCGTTTATTTCACCTCTTGCGGGATCGGATTTGCTGCTGTGTGCTGTTTTCGGCGGAGTTATATCCGGTGTGGGAAGTGGTATGACAATTCGCTTTGGTGGAGCAATCGATGGTATCGATGTTCTTTCTGTGATATTTGCCAAAAGAATAGGCATATCCATCGGAACATTTGTGATGCTGTTTAATACTCTTCTGTACACAATATGCGGAATCGCAATTCAGAGCTGGATTTTGCCTTTATATTCTATTGTTACATACTATGTTGGGTCGAGAACCGTGGATTTTATCACGGAGGGGTTTGATAGGGCAAAATGTGCAATGATTGTTACGGTTAAGGCAAATGAGATATCGGACGCCTTATCCGAGCATTTTGAGTCGAGTGGTACCATTGTAAAGGCAATCGGTGGATACTCAAAGGAAGATAGGGAAATTATCTATTTTATAGTGAACCGCTTTCAGATCAACAAATTGAAAAATATAGTGCATGATATAGATAAGGGTGCATTCATTTCACTACAGGATGTGGCTGATATAATAAAAAATCATGAATGAAATATACAAATGGCTCTCGTATAAAAAGAATAGAACAAAATTCGTCCGTGTTACATGCTTCGCAATAGGTGTGGCGATACTGCTCGGTCTTTTTTGGGATGGACTTCATCCGAAAATCGGCTGGATGTCCGATGATAAGTCTGTCAATGAATTGTACTCATATCTGAGTTATACATTTTCTGAAATGCAGGCAGAACCAAGGCAGATAAGGGGTGATCACTTTGAAGTTTTTGAAGCTGCTGACAGAGTTGATTCTGACAGAAAAGAAAGTCTGAGAATACTTGTCTGTATTTTTGACTTCTTTGTTGTGGGAATACTGCTTTTATTAAAACGTGTAAAAACAAATCCATATAGGATGCAATGCCATGGTAATGCAACCATTATATGTTATATTCATCATAAGGACGGACAGAAATAGCTCTCTTACTTGCGCGTTTTGAAAATTGATAGCAAAAGAAAGAGAGGAAAAGAATGTGACAGCGCAGATAATTGCGGTGGCTATTTTTGTGGTGATGTTTGCCCTGATAGTCTCCGAAAAGATAGAACGTCAGTGGGTTTCACTTGGGTGCGGACTACTGATGCTTATTGTAGTATTTGGAATCTGTATGCAAGATATGGAGGCGGTTTATGAAACGTTAAACCTTAAAGCATTTGTAACCGGAGATTTCTGGTACGAAAGACGTGCCGGAGAGAATGCTTCTACCGGAATAAACTGGTCAACGATAGTTTTTATATATGGGATGATGATAATGGTTGAAGGCATGGGTGCGTCAGGCTTCTTCAGATGGCTGTGCCTAAGGATAGCCAAGGCTGTAAAGTACAAGTCGGTTCCTATTTTGATCACTTTTATGGTGATATCCTTTGTACTGGCAATGTTTATAGATTCCATAACCGTTATTCTCTTCCTGGCATCAGTAACGGTGGAGCTTGCGGGCTTGCTTGGTTTTTCACCGATACCTGTGATACTTGCAGAGGTGTTTTGTGCCAATCTTGGCGGTGCGGCAACTATGTGTGGAGATCCGCCCAATATAATAATAGGAACATCCCTTGGATATACATTTGCAGATTTTGTACTGAATACAGGATTACTGGCAGTTATTTCACTTGTATTCACAGTTATGTACTTTTATTTTTGTTTCAGAAAGGAACTTGTTACAAGCACAAATACTGAAGTCTCAAAGAAATATCCGGAGCCGGTCAGCGCAATAAAGGAAAAGGGACGGTTTGCGATAAGCTGTATTATCTTTACATCGGCGGTCATACTTCTTGTAACTCATGCCATAACCGGACTCACCGTGGCTTCAATCGGTGTTTTGATAGCTGCTGCAACACTCCTGACATCCGGAAAAGAAGCTGTTAAGTTTATAAAGAGGGCTGATTATAAAACCCTGTCATTTTTTGTCGGTCTCTTTATTGTGGTAGGTGGTCTTGAGAAAACAGGAGTGCTAAACCGGATCGCCGATCTAATCGAAGGGATCAGCGGTGATGATCCGAGGCTTATGATTGCTATCATTTTGTGGCTGTCCGCGATTGCCAGTGCATTTGTTGATAACATTCCTTTTGCAGCAACCATGATACCGGTAATCAAGGCATTGGCAGCAAGTTCCGGAGTTGATCTGTCGATCCTTGCATGGACACTCGCCATGGGAACGGATATTGGCGGTTCAGCCACACCTATCGGTGCATCGGCAAATGTTGTGGGCATTTCGATTGCTTCCAAGAATGGACATATAGTCGGATGGGGTAAGTACTGTAAATATCTTGCTCCGGCAACCGTAATGGTCATACTTATTTGTATGATAGGCATATATCTTCGATATTTCTAGGAAAGGGGGATATCTTCAATGGAAAATCAGATAATAATAGCATTGGGAAGAGAATTCGGAAGCGGTGGACATGAGGCCGGACAGAAGCTTGCGGACAGATTCGGGATAAAGTTTCTGGATCATTATCTTTTGCAGACAATAGCAGATGAGAAGTGTATAGATATTGACCTGTTGAAGAAATATGATGAAAAACCAAAGAACAGGATTTTGTCCAGAACGGTGTCAGGCTACTCCAATGCACTGGAAGAGCATGTTGCCAATTTTCAATTTGATTATATAAGGAGGATGGCAGATGAAGGAGAATCATTCGTTGTGATAGGGAGATGTGCTGAGCATATTCTCCGCGGGAATCCTGCTTTAATTTCAGTTTTTGTGCTCGGGAATATGGATGAAAAGTGCAAGAGAATAATGGACAAGTATAATTTAAGTCATGATGAAGCTCTGCGCCTGATGAAACGTAAGGATGCCACAAGAAAAAGCTATCACAATTACTATTGCAGCGGTAAATGGGGTGATTCACGGAATTATGATCTGTGTATTAACAGCAGCAATCTCGGCGTAGATGGAGTGGTGGACATAATAGAATTGCTGGTAAAAAGAGAATTAAGCAGTAGAGAAGCTTTGCTGTAAAATTTACATACAAATTTTGTTGCAATCCAGAGAGTCTGATGTCAAAATGACCCAAAGAGTGGAGGT
>CAYOGG010000055.1:0-8360 GCA_964403455.1 uncultured Bacteroidaceae bacterium
CACTTTCTATCCAACATGCCTTATATAGGCTCGCAGGTTCCCAACGACACATTGCATTATACTCGTGCTCCAAACGGTACTGAATAACCTCAAATTGTAATTGTCCTACAGTACCAACCAACGTTCTTCCGTTAAACTGATTGATAAACATCTGAGCTACGCCCTCTCCCATAAGTTGTTCCAAGCCCTTAGACAGCTGCTTTGCTCTCATCGGATCTGCATTTTCAATATACTTAAACATCTCCGGAGAAAAGCTTGGTAACCCTTTGAAATGCAGATTCTCGCCTTCAGTCATCGTATCACCTATCTTAAAATTTCCCGTATCGGGAAGTCCGATAATATCACCGGGATATGCCTCTTCAATAGTACTCTTCCTTTGAGCCATAAACTGAGTCGGCGATGAGAAACGCATCGTTTTTCCGGAACGGACGTTAAGATACGGTTCATTTCTCAGAAACTTTCCTGAGCATACTTTACAAAAAGCCACAGACGAACGATGATTCGGATCAATATTTGCCGTTATTTTGAATACAAAGCCGGTAAACTTAGGCTCTTCTGGATTAACTTCCCTCTCCTCTGCCATTATGGGACGAGGACTCGGAGCTATCTGTACAAAACAATCAAGTAACTCCTTTACACCAAAGTTATTAAGAGCAGAGCCAAAAAAAACGGGAGCCAGCTTTCCATCTAAATAAGCCTTATGATCAAACGGTTCATACACACCGTCTATTAATTCCAAATCGTTTCTCAATTTTAAAGCCTCTCTTTCTCCTACTTTACGGATAAGCTCATCACTAAAAATATCGACTTCGACTTTTTCCGTTACCATCTGTTTGCTTGGAGTATAAAGATCAAGTCTACTCTCATAAATGTTATATACACCCTTAAAACGTGCCCCCTTCTCAATGGGCCAGCTTAATGGCCTAACATTAATTTGCAACTCTTCTTCCAATTCATCCAACAAATCAAAAGGGTCATTACCCTCACGGTCTAACTTATTGACAAACACTATGACAGGAGTATTCCGCATTCTACAGACATCCATCAACTTACGAGTTTGCAATTCAACACCTTTTGCACTATCTATTACAATGATTACACTATCTACTGCAGTAAGTGTGCGAAATGTATCTTCTGCAAAATCCTGATGTCCCGGAGTATCAAGTATATTAACCTTGTATCCGTTATAGTCAAATTCCATTACGGATGTAGTAACAGATATACCACGCTGCTTTTCTATCTCCATCCAATCCGAAGTAGCCGTCTTTCTTATTTTGTTTGATTTAACTGCACCGGCCACTTGAATCTGACCACCGAATAATAGTAATTTTTCAGTAAGGGTCGTTTTACCCGCATCAGGATGCGATACTATCGCAAAAGTTCTTCTTCTATCAATTTCTTCCATAAAATATAATCAATCCTCAAAACCTAATCATCAATATCCAATTTCAAAATACCTTTCTTATCCATATCATACTTAGCGGATAATAACGACAAAAAGGAGGATACACACTTAACAGCATATTCAGTTGCATCACTTATTTTTTTCTTCTGCAACCTTAACATCCACACGCCATACATAAATTCAAAACAATCACGCAATTCATCCTTGTTTACATTACCCGACTTAGCCCTAAACTCTACAATAAAAGGCAAGGCTTTGTAGTAAGCATCTCTATAATCCTCAAATTTAGTAGAATTCAACAATTTTACATGTAAATCTGTAAGCATTATAATTACATTCTCATTGATCTGCAAATGGCCTCTCTCTTTTTTATTCTCAGAGACCATCATTTCAATAAGATTTTCATACCACTCTTTCCATGATTTCTGCTCACTCGGATTTCTTCCGCAATTCTTTATAACCTTATCAAATAGATTCTCGGCATCATATCCGTTTGCACGAATAAGATCTTCAACCTGCCACATATACAGCAGATACTCCGAAATATTACTTTTTCTTAACTCTTCCGCAATAAACATATTATTATATGGTAAATATAGTATATAAGAACCATATTAAAGATGCAGCAATTAAAACCACACCAAGAATACGATTAATTATCCATATACCCCTCAAGTCAAAACGATTCTTCAATTTATTAATCAGAAATGATATAAAGAACCACCATAAAACATTTCCACCAACTACAGACACATACGCTATTCCTTTCATTAATCCGGTAAATTCACTTATCGGAAAAGAAAAGTAAGTAAATAATGCAAGATAAATAAATATAACCAATGGATTGGTAATAGACACCAGAAATCCGGATAAATAATAATATAATTTGGAATTCTTATCTCCATCTGTTTTTTTCACCTTTGCAAACGGATTATTACGAATGGTATGAATACCAAAAGCCAATAATAAACCGCATCCTATCAATTTTACTATAAAGAACGTTTGCTTATCTTCGATAAAATCCATTACAAGGGATAGTCCAAACGAAGTACACAATATATATATAGCATCACTTAATGAGATTCCCAATCCGGTCATAAAACCGAAACGGCGTCCCTTATTTAACGTTCTCTGAATACAAAGCACCCCCGACGGACCGGTCGGGGCTGCAGCTAAAAGACCTATGGCTAATCCCTTCAGAATTATTGCTAACGTAGAGATTTCAACCAAAGTATTGACAAATAATACCATTCTTTCAACAATCAACAATCAACAATCAGATTATCTTCTTTTTCCAATAGGCATATTAATACCGAATACAAAATTAGCATAAAAATCTTCTATAGGTATATTCTGCGGATTAAGTTTAGCTCTAACACCATCACTTGCCAGGAACAGATTAAATCCGGCCGGATGCAAATTGATCATAAAGCCATATACTGTTCCATAAGATGAGAATCCAATGTTTCCCGTCATATCAAACCATTTAGAAGGAGCAAGAATCAATGAAGTACGAGCCTCAGAGTACTTATTTATTCCGGTACGTACAGTCAATAACTCTCCGACGGAAATCCAATGAGCAAAAGGCATTGCATACTCCGTTCCGAATCTGAATGTAGCATCCAATTTTACATTTTCTTTTTTAGTACCTTCATCATATATTTTCACCATATTCTTGAAATCATCTTCAAGTTTGTCCATTGTTTCATCATCTCCGTCCCCGGTAACATCATAATTACTAAAGCCCTCAAAAACCACATCTTCCTTGTTGTCAGTAACTGCAGTCATCATATTCCAACTGATAAGACCGAGGTCCGTAATCGAAGCTGAGAATTGCAAACCATCTACCAATTCACTCATATCATAAGAGGCTCCCAAATCCACGGCAAAACCATAGCTTTTAAAACCGTCAAAATCAAAGTCAAAATCTTTAATTTCGTTTTCAGTACCGGTCTTATATATTGATTTCAGGCCGGGAGCAGAAGCCTTTAAAGTAGCATTAGTATTAACTCTCCAACCATTATCGGAAATCTTTGCACTAATCTGATCAACATTGGCATCCAAATAATATCCACCAAGCAGGAATTTCATTCTCGCACCTATTGTAAGGTTATCCTTTATCTTATGTGAATGACCTATAGCAGCTTCTATATAGCAATAAGAATTAATATTAATATCCTCAATCAGATAATCACCGTCTGAAAGACCGGCCTTCATAAAGGAAAACAACTCTTTGGGCAAATTAATATTATTCGAATTCTTAAGTTTTACATTAAATGTATTCATGCCTTTAAAACCGTAAAATCCGAAAGCAAGAATATCCATATCCATGCCAAATTTGATTTTTGATACTGATGGAAGCGCGTTCAAAAAATCTTCTTTATTAACTTCACTACTCATAAATGTAGTCAACTTATCGGGATAGGACTTTGATTCATACAGAAAATTGGATAATCCGACAGAACTGTAGGCATCAATCTGAAAGTTATTCAAAATCGGCAGTGCCAAATAACCACGCTCCGGAGTCAGCGCCGGATTGAGTTGATATCGAGTAAAGGATCCGTCAAGAAAATAACTTGAGTTAGCAGTCTGAGAATATAATACAGACGGAACAAGTAATATAATACCTGCTATTATAAACTTTGAAAGATAATTATGGTGTTTCATATTATTGTTCTTAAGTGATTACTTCTTCTTGTCAGTTAAATCTATATCAATACCATCAACTATTTCAAGACGGACATTCTTGATTTCCAGATATTCGTCACTTCTCAGAGCGGTACCGTTTTCTGTCTGATCAGCTTTACACACAGCTTTAATAATCAGCCCGTCAAGAATGCTCAATTTCCCGTCTGTAACCATTACATCAAGGTTAAGTTCAGACATGACCGCATTTTCTTCAGTTCCGGCTGCAATTTTACATGAAGAAATCGTAATACCTGATGTAATTTCCTCCCCACTCAAATCCAGTGGTACGGCAGAGACTTCAACACCGAGTGGTACGGTACTATAAACATCAGCGACTAACTTCATATGGAGATTTGTAACTTTATCTGCAAAATCCTCAAGATCTTTTGCCATCTCATTTATTGTATCGTTGTACTCAATATACAAACTATCGAATTTCAGAGGAATAGTTACATCGTAACTACCGGATACAGACAGTTCTTTAGTAATATCGGCATAATGGAATTGTGCAACATCCGTCATACTGGTATCCGCCTTTGCTTCCAGATTGAAAATAATCGAATCGGGGATTGTAGTCATCAAGTCTGACAATCTACTCATTTGAACAAATATCGAATCATTACTTACCGGAACTACCCTATCATTCTTGTAAATTACTATCGTTGTGGTATTATTCTCCTGATCGCGCGGACAAGCAGGTAGAGTAATTATTCCATTATCCGGTTTAATATTTCGACCGATATAAGTTCCGTCAGATTCCTTTGAAGAGAGACTTAGATTTAAATTAACCGGAACAGAAAAAGTGCTTGTCAACTTCAATAATATCTGAGGATCGCTCAACGCCAGAGAGTTAGCTCCATTCTGAAGGAAATCCATATCATCATCGAGATCCAAACTTACAGATTCGTGAATCGGATCAATCTTTGGGAATACTTTTCCAATAAAGGACTTAATTCTCAGATCACCTATACTAACTGTAGGAGTAATCATAATATTGTTAAGTTCATCGCTTGAAACACTCTGGTTTTCAACTCGAACATCTCCTGAAAAATGGACCTTACTATCTTTGATTGACAAATATCTGTCACCACTCTTTTCTATCGTTCTTAATGGTGTACTGAAAGACATACCGGATACAGCCAGTCCGCTTATTACAAAACCGGTACCACTTGAAGACAACTCATTCCTTTTTATTGTACCATTGATAATAAGTTTATTACCTTTAATACGAATTCTTTTAGTATCCGTACCAATATAATTTAAATTGATAAAACTTGGAAACTCCACAACAAAGTTTCTCATTTTAAGTGAATCAATAGAAGAAGGCATCCCCTCAAACTTCATTTTGAAACCCACATTGGCATCATTGATTAGATCTACGTTTTTCACAAGAATCAATGCATCATCAACTTTCTCATCAATAGAAATAACAGTGCTATCGGCAATCTTTGTATTAATTACAGAAGTAACCACTTCAGCACTCTTAATATCGAGATTACCCGAAACCTCTATTTTACACTCCTTATCACCGAGAGAACCTAAGTCATTCAACGATAGGCCCTGTTTTGGAGCTATCTCTACATTACCCGAATACATTATTTCGCTAGGAATATTCAAGGCATATGATGCATCAACAGTTCTATTTAGTTCTAGATAAGATAACTTTAGTTCAACGGTCTTTCCAATAGCTCCTGGTAAAAGAGTCAGACTATTAGCATTCCATTTGCCCAATGTATTACCTTGAGAATCTGTACAAGTTGATAAAAAATGGTACATAGACGGAAAATCTATCCTAATATTTGATACATCGATGTTAAAAGGATCAATATCAATATTTGATATGCTCAAAAATATTTTACTTTTATTTGAATTGAAAAAAATATTATTTACCATACTTACGTCATCCAATCCATCAACGCTAATAGTCGAAGAAACAACACCTGGATTAAAATCAACAATCTTTCTTTTAGTATTAACCGACATATCATTCAGTGAAATTTTCTCATCAATTCCCATTGACATATCTATATCTTTAGATCCGATAAGATTTGGTACTCCCTTTATCTCAAACTCCACATCATATTTTACGTCTCCGTTAAAGGTCATCACCGTACCATTCGGCACATCAGGTCCTTGATTTAGGTTTGCTCTCTGTAAATAAAAAGAAACCGGAATAACAGTAGGATGTGCAGGATCTACAGTATGTCCTCCCGAGATCAATTGGACCGGAAGCTTTTGATCCGCACCCATTGTAACTACGAACTTATTCTTATTTATAACTTGCCCATTATATTGATAATTAGGATCCTCTTTCAATTCAAACGAGGTTGGAAATTCAATTGTCAGATTCTTAATTCGATACTGTGGATCAAAAAACATATTATCAACTTCCTTCAGGTCAATATCAAATTGTATCAATTGTCCCATCGAAGGATTAGACGAACCGGGATTTGCAAAAGTTATGTAATTAATCTTCTCTACATCAGCTGGAAATGAGTTATAGACAAATCCGCATGAAGTCGTTACGGTCGGAATAGTGACGGCTAATGTCGTATTCGGCACTTTAATAGGACTCTCACTACCCTTCACAGTTATTGTTTCACGAATAGTCGGAATTTCAATTCCATTTATCGTAGTATCAATCACCACATCATAATCGAAATCAGAGAAGGTACCATCAGGATTAATAGTCAGCCCTTCTTCCTTTGCATTAACCTTAAACGTCTTTTCAATCGTTTGCATATTACCACCACCTAAATCAACTTCTTTCCGGTAAGTAAATTCGATTATTTCGGGAAGTCCTTCAACTGTCATCGGATCATTCTTCTGAGATTGTTTAATAGTCGGAAGAGAAGAATTAATTGTGGACATATTAACGGCTTCCATGGAAAAACTAGAATTATTGGAAGTTCGCGGAACACTTACATTATCCGGAACCGGATTATCAAAATTGACTACAAAAGGATCAATACTTGGATTAGCTATACTAAGAGTTATGGGATCAATGTTTATTGTAGTTTTTTCAATATCATCATTCATCGAGATGCCGTATTGAGCACCATCAATCTTCTTTATCAAGGCATCCGGATCATTATCATCAATATCAATCAATGAATCCAGATAAATCTTCTTCAAATCGCCAAAAGGTATAGATATACCATCGCCGGCAATGTGCATATCCAAATTAATGTCTTTATTCAAATCAAGTTCATCTGTCTTTGAAACACACGAACTTATCAACGATAATGCCAAAGCATAGCCAAATAATAATAACTTACTCAGTTTTTCCATAAGTGGTCGGATATTTAATAAGTGGTTTTGATATTTAAATTAAATAATTTACTCCTTGGGTTCAAAGGTAAAAAAAATAGTTCTTAAAAAATACTACTAAACAGGATTTTCTACTTTTTTTTCCGCCCATGTCAGTAAAAAATCGTCAAACACCCTAAAATTCACAAATAGTAGATTATCAATTTCATTAGCTGTCAAAACAGACATCTTCAATTCACTATCGGATATCACATCAAAAATATCAATTTCCATTGATTTTCTAAAATCGACTAAAGGTGCTCCGAATATCTTATAAGCACACTCTTTTGCTGACCATCGGATAGTCGCTGAATCATAATCTATTCCATTTGGATATGCAGACAATTCCTTTTCACTCAGATATCTTGAGGCTATTTTAGCGGCACGATGTTTTCTAAGTTCTATATCTATTCCCGGTTCAACGGAGTCACTTACCATTACCGCAGAATATCCTTTGGTATGAGAAATACTCACTTTTTTTAAAGAATCCTTCAAAAAAGGCTTTCCATTATTGTCATACTCTATTTTTATCTTGATATCAGGTAAAATAGCATGAAGCAATGTCCTTACAGACAATCTTTCCAATATCATTTCACCGGAACCGTGCCCATTAAACAAAGAGAGCATATCTTCATCCTCGGGAAAAGCTGATAGCAATTCCTGTGCGGTCTCTGATATTTTCCATACTCCTATTTCAGATTCGCCGGTTATAATTCGCTCAATTAGAGGCATTTCTCATCTTTTCATTCATTTTCCTCGTACGTACAGTTACAAGTATGCGAGACATTCTATGCTCTTTTTTTTCAAGTACCTTGAACGTAATGTCCATACATCTTATTTCCTCATCTTTCTTTGGAAAATCTCCCTTCAATTCCAATAATAGTCCGGCAATCGTTTCCGCTTCGCCTATCACGGAAGAGTATTCTTCTTCATCTATATCTATTATCTTAAAGAAATC
>CAYOGG010000056.1:0-8353 GCA_964403455.1 uncultured Bacteroidaceae bacterium
ACGGCGGTACAATCATTGACGCACGCGGACGTGACACCGATGAACAAGGCAAAGTCATTCCAACCGCTACTTTTACCGGCAATACTCACGGTAGTATTATTGAAATTGAAGGTCAATGGTGGGTCTTCTATCATCGTCAAACTGGTGGCGAAGAATTCTCACGACAGGCTATGGTAGCACCCATTGATGTCAAGGTTCAAAAGGGTAAAGGCGGCAAGGTGACTATCAGTGAAGCAGAATATACATCTGAAGGATTCCGTACCGAAGGACTCAATCCGCTCAGCAAAACACCGGCCGGATTAGCTTGTTACTATACAGGACCAAAACCGGCTACTCAAGAATACCCCAAAATGTTCTACACGGGTTCATATATTCGTCCTACATATTTCGATGATAAATCGTACGAAGGACCATACAACCAGAAAATGCCTTTTTCACCATTGGTAAACAACACCAACGGCTCAACCGCTGGATACAAGTATCTCAATTTTGATTGTCTAAAAAACAAAAAAGATGTAAGCATAAAATTTCATCTTGTACCACAGGGCGTTAATGGTGATATTGTAATAAAGATCGGTAGCCCATACGATAGCAAAGGCGGCAAAACAATCGGCAAACTTGAAATAAGTGGCAATGCCCCGCAAGAACTGACAGAGTTCAGCACCTCGATCACGTTACCCAAAGGATGCAAAGGAAAGCAACCTCTTTATTTTCTATTCAGTTCCAATCAGGAAGATGCTTCAATTTGCGAAATATATGATTTTCAGTTTGTAATCAAGTAATGGAATGTGTTTTACTCTATAAGAGATAGTTTGAATTTGAGGGTGTATATAGGGTAATGTAACTAGACTTCAAAATTACCCGGTTTTGCAGAAATTAAAGAATCGCGTTTCCTCTCTCAGACATCATCCTTTTACACGGAGTTGCTAAATATATAATGAGGAATTAGTTCGGTTACCCGCACAAAAAAAGGTTCAGAAATGAACCTTTTTTTTGGGTGAGTAGTGGGATTCGAACCCACGACATTCAGAACCACAATCTGACGCTCTAACCAACTGAACTATACTCACCATGTATAGTGCTTTTCCTAAAAAGCGGTGCAAAGATAAACCTATTTGTTGGAAATGTCAAGCTTATAGGTTACTTTTTTCGAGGGAAACCATGTAAAATTATAAAAGCCGGTTTGATTATCTGATAATCAATATTGCTTTTTATAAATTGGTTTGATGAAAGAATCGGTAGGTGCCAATAATATACGAGTCTTATTTAAACTGTTTTCCATACGTTGTTTGGAGTCAGAGGATAATGTGTTGCCTTTATAGTAATCTGGTATTATGCGGAATGGCTTATTTTCGTTGTCAAGCGGACGTTCGGTCCATACTTGGTTATAGCGACATTCCAATAACTTTGTGTTAGAGTAGTGCTTGAATAACTTGATAGAGACGGATAATCCGTTATCGGTATTGGAAGCACTCATATTTGAGATATAATTACCTAAAGAATATACAATAAGATGGTTTTCTGCTATATTCTTATCAGGAAAAAACGCAATAGGCTGTACTACATGAGGATGGCTGCCTATTATATGATCAACTCCATTAGATATAAGCCATGAAGCAAGTTCCTCTTGATGTTTCTCAGGAGTTAGTTTGTATTCTTCTCCCCAATGCAAATAGGTTATGATGCAGTCTGCGTGCATTGTTCTTGCTTTATGTATGTCGATTGCCATTTGTGCAGTATCGATACGGTTTACGATACACAATCCGTTTGAAGATGTAATGTTTGTTGCATAAGTATAGGCCAATAATGCAATTTTAATGCCATTTATTTCAATAATTAGAGGGTAGGTAATATCCCGTTCTTTTTTATTGCGATAGGTACCTATGTGTTTTATTTTAAGACTGTCCAAAACGTCAAGAGTACGTATCAGACCGCGATTGCCACGATCAAGACAGTGATTGTTTGTTGTGACTAAAATGTCAAATCCCGCATTTTTAATTGCGACTGCATAATCGTCCGGAGAGCTGAATGTAGGATAACCGGAATATGGGGTTCCTCCTAAAGTTACCTCAAGATTGCCGACAGCTATATCTGCATCCGATATCTGATTTCTTACCAGATCGAAACAATCATCGTAACGATATGTTTTTTTGTCACGATGTGCTGATTCGATCTGTTCTTTATGTTGCATAAGATCACCCGCGAAAAAGAGTGTGGCGAATCTGGAAGATGGAGATTGCCACCCCCAAAAGGCGGAAAGAAAGTACAACAGAAATATTTTCAATTTTCAGAAGTTTAAAATAGCTTCTTATTCGTATATGACTTTTTTTCCGGCGAGTAGGGTGTTCTTCATAAGAGAACATATTGTCATAGGTCCTACACCGCCAGGTACAGGTGTTATAAAACTGCACTTTGGAGCTACTTCATCGAAACATACATCTCCTGAAAGACGGAATCCGCTCTTTTTGCTTGAGTCAGATACTCTGGTGGTACCTACGTCAATGATTACGGCTCCTTCTTTTACCATTTCTGCTTTAACGAATTCCGGTTGACCGAGTGCAGCAATGAGAATATCTGCATTTTTGCATTCCTCTTCTATACCTACTGTATGACTGTGACAAACTGTGACCGTACAATCACCCGGATAGGACTTTTGCATCATAAGGCTTGCCATAGGCTTACCGACTATATTGCTTCTTCCCAAAACAACACATTTCTTACCTTTAGTTTCTATATTGTATCTTTTAAGTAGTTCCAGTATTCCATTAGGGGTGGCAGAGACGAAACATGGCAGACCGATATTCATTCTACCAACGTTAATTGGATGAAAACCGTCGACATCTTTTCTGTAGTCGATTGCTTCAATTACATGTTGTTCATTGATATGTTTAGGAAGTGGAAGCTGAACTATGAATCCGTCAACATCTGCATCAAGATTAAGTTCATTTACCTTTTCCAATAGTTCTTTTTCTGTAACGTTTTCCTCAAAACGAATCAGGGTGGACTTGAATCCGCAAACTGCACATGCCTTTACTTTATTTGCGACATATGTTTCACTGCCTCCGTCATGTCCGACCAGAATGGCGGCCAAATGAGGTCTTTTATATCCTTTTTCAATCATTTCGGCTACTTCTGCCGCAATTTCCTGCTTTACCAGTTCGGCTATAGCCTTTCCGTCAATGATTTGCATACTATATGGGTTTATTTATTTTTTCATCATTAAATTCGGGATATTCGGCATTTTGGCTCCGGCTACAGAACGCATCATTTTTCGTGTCTGATCAAACTGCTTTAACATGCGGCTGACTTCCTGTATTGTTTTACCGCTTCCGCGTGCTATTCGTAGCTTGCGAGACTGACTTTTCTCAAGCAGATCCGGATTGCTGCGTTCCTTTGGTGTCATGGAATAAATTATAGCCTCAATTCCTTTGAAAGCGTCGTCATTTATATCAACGTCTTTCATTGCTTTACCGATACCCGGTATCATGCCTATAACATCCTTAAGATTTCCCATCTTCTTGATTTGTGCTATCTGTGCCAAGAAATCGTTATAATCGAATTTATTCTTGGCCATCTTTTTCTGAAGACGTTTGGCCTCATCGACATCAAACTGCTCCTGAGCACGCTCAACGAAAGATACAATATCACCCATGCCCAATATTCGATCTGCCATACGGTCAGGATGGAAGAGATCAAATGCATCAATTTTCTCACCGGTTCCGATGAACTTAATAGGTTTGGTTACAACGGTTCTGATACTAAGAGCGGCACCGCCACGGGTATCACCGTCCAACTTTGTAAGTATAACTCCGCTGAAGTCCAATCTTTCATTGAATTCCTTTGCGGTATTTACAGCATCCTGACCGGTCATCGAGTCTACAACGAAGAGTATTTCGTTCGGGTTGGTAGCCTCCTTTATGGCAGTGATCTCCTGCATCATCATCTCATCTACTGCAAGACGGCCGGCTGTATCTATGATAACTACATCAAATCCTTTGGCGCGCGCCTCTTTGATAGCATTCTGAGCTATCTCAACGGGTTTTTTGTTCTCCAACTCGGAATATACAGGAATTCCAATCTGCTGTCCCAAGATATTCAGTTGGTCGATAGCTGCCGGACGATACACGTCACAAGCTACCAAAAGAGGCTTTTTAGCACGTTTGGTTTTAAGCAGATTTGCCAATTTTGCACTGAATGTCGTTTTACCTGAACCTTGAAGGCCTGCCATCAGAACAACCGCCGGATGTCCCTTTACATCAATATCTGAAGTTTGGCCACCCATCAGGTTTACTAATTCGTCATGCACCACCTTAATCATCAATTGACTTGGACGTACTGATGTCAATACGTTCATGCCAATGGCTTTTTCTTTTACCGTATCAGTAAACTGCTTTGCTACTTTATAGTTTACATCGGCATCAAGAAGGGCCTTTCTGATATCTTTAAGCGTTTCGGCTACATTGACTTCTGTTATCTTACCTTCTCCTTTTAGTATTTTGAAGGAGCGTTCAAGCCTTTCCGATAGATTTTCAAACATTGTATTGAGGATATTTGTAATTCGGCGCGAAGTTACTAAAAAACGGCAAATTATCTGCCGAATGTTCTGAGCAATTTTGATATTGTATTATTGAATTTATCTGCACAAAGTAATTCTTCAAGTGTCAGATGCATTCTGTATCTCCAATAGTTTTCAGAGTCTGAAGGAATGTTTATTCTCTCTTTTGTAGGATCAATTGCTTTTAGATTGTCATCAATCGAAAGCCAGTCTTGAAGAGGGAATATTGCTAACATGGAGTTTGATGCCAAATGTGATTCAATGACTTTTTTACAATTATCGGAATCTCCGCTATGTGCGGTGAGAATGGTATTGCTTGGCATTTCGTTTTGTAACCATTCGCGAAGTACTGACATGTCGTGAGTTGATGTAGTGCATACAGACATATAGGGATAAGTCGTAGGATTGCCGATTACACTCCCTAATGCCTTTGGCATACGTTGTACTTCTAATCCAAGTATTCTGAGTTTATCCATTACAATAGGTACACAGGAAGGGATCATCCCTAAATCTTCTCCACAGGCTAACATATCCGTTGATGAAATAAGAACAGGAAGTTTTGACATGGCATTGTCATACCAAAAATTTTCGTTGTGTCTGTAGAAATAATCTTCATGAAGTTTTAAGTATGCGTTACGGTCATCTTTATTTAGGTTTTTGAACATATCGGTTTCATATCCCAATATACGTGGATGAAATCTGTTATCTGAATAACTGTCCTTAAGAAACAGGACGTCAGTCTCCGCCTTTCCGATTTCCGGTTTTGTGTGTCTTGATTCAATGAAATGAAATCCGAACTCCTCGATTTCATATTTTGAATATGGGAGTGCCGGATTAAATCTTCCCATGAGTCCTGAGTTATATTGTAATGGAATCTCCCAGATTCTGAAAAAGCCCAAAAGATGGTCTATACGATATGCATTGAAATAGTTTGACATGGTCTTGAAACGTTCAATAAACCATGAATATCCATCTTTAGCCATATTTACCCAATTGTACGTAGGAAGTCCCCATTTTTGACCGTCACGCGCAAAATCATCAGGTGGAGCTCCGGCCTGACAATCCGTATGGAAAAGCTCCGGATGTATCCACACGTCAACACTGTTTCTGTTTAATCCGATAGGGACATCTCCTTTTAATAATATACCTCTTTGATTCGCATATGTTTTAACATCGGATAATTGTTTATACAGATGGAATTGTACAAACATGTATTTTCGTATTTCATTGTATGAAGGATTTTCAGGAGAGCAATAATAATCAAGTATGTCAGTAGTATATATACTTTCTTTCCACCTTGAGAATTCCGGAGTATTATATTTGTCACGTAAAAAGCAATACACAGCATAAGGTTCCAACCAACTTTTATTGGCAATAAAAAAATCCTTGAATTCCGTTGTTTGCAAATGTATTTTACCGTATTCTGCATACAGAAAATCTAAATATTGAGTCTTTAAATACAGTACTTTTTCATAATCAATCTGCGGAAGTGAATTCAACTCAAGACGCCTCTTTTCAAAAAATTCTTCTTCGGCCTGTTCTTTCAATTTACCTATTGTCCGCAAATTTATATAAATGGGGTTGAGTGCAAATGAAGAGTTTGCGCTATAAGGATATGAGTCTTTCCAGGTTTTGGTAAGTGTTGTATCATTTACCGGAAGAATCTGAATGACAGATTGACCGCTTTTTACTGCCCAATCTACAAATTTCTTCAGATCTGAAAATTCGCCTATTCCGAAATCGTCTTCGGATTTCAGTGAAAAAACCGGAATGGATGTTCCGGCACCTTTCCATAACGGATTATCATTGATACGCACACATGGGATGATAATAGGACTTGTTACAGTATCCGAATTATCTATCCAGCGGTCAAAAATAACGATATTATCGGTATTGATATTAGGAAAAAAATGATTGCAATTCTCTTTTCTGGTTATTTTTCCGTCTGTCTGAAGAACGTAAGAGTAAGATATTAGTGTTTTTTTTGTTATATCGTCCAAATTAAGGTTTTTAAACCAAATACCGCATCCATCGTTGGACATATCTATATTTACGGTTTTATTTTGCAGATGCAATAGAAGTATTATTTGCTCACCCCATCTGGTGTGATATTCTATCTGAAAATGAATTAGCATAACGATTGTTTCGATTTTTCTAAGCAAAGTTATCGAAAAACTTTATTGGTACATCTCAGTAAAAAAGTTTTCAACAATTTCTATTTTTCTATGCTTTTTTTTTGAGAGAATAGACTTGTGTCGTAACTTTGTCGCAATATTTACCTTTTGTAAGGTGATATTTTTTTATTAAACTTAAAAAGTATGATCCATTTATTCTCATTAGATCATAATGAAACGCTTGATGGGGCGTTATTCCTTAATTCCTGTATTCCATCTTTTTCCTACCTACAATTACAATTTAACAATTAATTAATTCAATGAAAGTATCTGAAATTAACGAACAAGGTATTTATGATGCCAGATCATTAGGAAAACCTAAGATGATTGTGCTTGGATTACAGCACATGTTTGCAATGTTCGGTGCAACTGTTTTAGTTCCTGCAATTACAGGTTTGTCGGTATCATCTACATTGTTGTTCGCAGGATTGGGAACACTATTGTTCCATTTTATTACAAAGCGTACGGTACCGGCCTTTTTAGGTTCATCATTTGCCTTCTTGGGTGGTTATGCAGCTGTATGCTCAATGGGAGCAGATCAGGGGCTTACTCAGGCTCAGGCTCTTCCTTATGCATGTGTTGGTGTGTTTTTTGCCGGCCTTCTTTATTTTGTATTAGCCGGTCTGATTAAATTCTTCGGTCCGAAGAGAGTTCTCAGATATTTTCCCCCAATTGTTACCGGCCCGATTATTATTGCAATCGGTCTCATACTTTCAGGTTCTGCAATTACAAACTGTCAGGCTAATTGGTGGATTGCATTGCTGGCTATCGCTGTCGTTATAATATGCAATATTTGGGGTAAGGGTATGATTAAGATCATTCCTATCCTTATGGGAGTATTTATTTCATATATTGTTGCAGCTTGTTTCGGTATGGTTGATTTTTCAACGGTTAAGGAAGCTGCATGGGTGGGTGTTCCATTCAAATCTGAGAATACGGTTTTGGCAGTTTTCCAGAATACCAATAGTGAATTATTGATATCTTCAATTATTGCTGTGATGCCGATTGCATTTGCAACAATGATTGAGCATATTGGTGATATATGTGCAATTTCTTCCACTTGTAATAAAAATTATCTTGCTGATCCGGGACTACAACGTACTTTGGTTGGTGACGGGCTTGCTACATCTATTGCCTCTTTATTCGGTGCTCCGGCAAATACTACTTATGGTGAGAATACAGGTGTACTTAATCTGACTAAGGTTTTTGATCCGAAAGTGATACGTATAGCTGCCGTTTTTGCAATATTATTCTCATTCTCGCCAAAGTTTGCAGCTGTTGTCAGTGCAATGCCGGTTGCTACTATCGGTGGTGTTTCTTTAGTTCTTTACGGTATGATATCTGCTGTCGGTGTACGTAATATTGTTGAGAATAAGGTGGATTTCTCCAAATCTCGTAATGTGATTATTGCTGCTCTTATTCTAGTTCTTGCTATTGGTATTAAATACGGTGCGAATGACTCTATCTCATTAGGATTCACGAGTCTTTCCGGTCTGGCCGTAGCTGCTATAGTAGGTATCATACTCAATGCTGTTCTTCCCGGTAAGGACTATGAGTTCGGTAAGGACCCTGAAGGTGACGAGTCTGTTAATTTTAAGGTGTAAACAATTTAGAAGCAGTTCCA
>CAYOGG010000057.1:0-8346 GCA_964403455.1 uncultured Bacteroidaceae bacterium
TTTGAAAAAGACGGCATCATATCCACAGATGTGTTCTCTACCTATAGAGACGGAAGACAGATTGGAGAGTCGGCGATGATTGTTATTGATTCGGAAACCGGGAAATATGAGAAGACAGAGGTTATGGGGAAACAGGGAGTGTGATGAGGAAGAAGGAACCTACACAGCAATATTCAGATTTAATTAATTCATTACAATCCAGGATACAGGCATTGGAGGATGAAAACCGACTTTTGAAAGAGCGTTTGGATGAAGCCGGTGTTTCGTATGCGGATATTGTGTCTGGCGACGCTGAAGGAGTTGTGGAATTGTATGACCCGGATCAAGGTGCTCGTATAAAGAAATTTGATGTTACGGATAAGATTGCAAGTGATTTCTTTATGATGTTCTGCCGTGGAAGGAAGGATTTGTATGATCTTCGCTATACGAATCCAAAAACGGGGAAGAACGGGTATTATACGCAGTGCTTTAACCGCTGGGATCGTGGCTGCCATATACAGAAAAAGGATGGAGTTCGTTGTAAGGATTGCGAATTAAGGGCGTATAAGCCTGTGACCCTGCCTTTGATAAAGGCGCATATGAATGGGACAGATCCAAATGGCAATGATGTCGTGGCGATATATCCGATGCTTGAAAACAATCTTTGCCAGCTGCTTGTATTTGACTTTGATAATCATGCAAAGGGTGCAGAACAGGAAGATTATGCGAATACTGATGATAGGTGGAAAGAAGAAATAAATGCTTTGCGGCGCATTTGTAAGAATCTGGATGTGGACGCTGTGGTGGAACGATCAAGGTCGGGACGCGGTGCGCATCTTTGGATATTCTTCAAGGAAATGATTCCTGCCAGATTGGCGAGAAAATTTGGTTTTGCGTTGCTAGAGAAAGGAGCTGAATCCGTCAATCTTAAGTCCTTCAAATACTATGATCGCATGATACCGACGCAGGATGCGCTTCCTGAGGGCGGACTTGGAAATGTCATTGCACTTCCTTTACAAGGAATGGCTCTGAAGTCCGGAAACAGTGCTTTTGTTGATGAAAATTGGAATGCATATGAAGATCAGTTAAAAGTTCTTGCCGGAACAAGGCGACTGACCAGACAGGAGATAGAGGACTATCTGTCTTTATGGTACAGTACGGGATTCACCAGCGAAGACAATGGTACTGATGCGCCATGGGATAAGAATTCGGGGATTGAAGCAGGCAGTGTTAAGGGCGTGGTGCGTATCGTGCTGGCTGACCGCATTTACATAGACTCATCAGGAATGTCCAATAAGACAAAAAGACAGCTTCGCCGTATGGCAACATTTTCAAACAAGCAGTATTTCCAGAATCAGGCTATGGATATGCCAAATTACGACGAATCCAGATTCATCTACCTTGGAAGTGACGAAGGAAAATATATTGTATTGCCTCGCGGACTTCGGGAAGATATTCTAAAGAAGTTTGATAATGCGGGGATCAGATATAAGATTGAAGATAAGAGAACCCAAGGGCGGGAATTAAATATCTCGTTTAAGGGAGAATTGCGTGAATCACAGATTCCCGCTGCGGAAACTATGCTTGAAAATGAAACTGGGATACTGCACGCCGCAACAGCGTTTGGTAAGACTGTAGTCTGCTGCGACATGATCGCAAGAAGAGGCATAAGTACCTTAATACTTGTAGACAGGGCGGATCTAATGAACCAGTGGATTAAACGTCTGGACGAATTTCTGGATATTGATGAAGAACTGCCTGAATATCAGACAAAGACCGGGCGTACACGAAAAAGAAAATCGTTGATTGGAAATCTTCAAGGAGCGCATGATACACTGACCGGAATAGTGGATGTGGCCATGATACGTTCTCTCAAGAAAAAGGATGGATTTCATCCGATGCTGAAAGAATATGCTCAAGTATACTTTGACGAATGCCATCACGCAGCGTCTGAAAGCGCAATAGAAGTGCTGCAGGAGATTAATGCAAAGTATGTGTATGGCGTGACGGCAACACCGAAACGTGGTGATGGTAAGGAAAAGATAAACGAATTTCTGCTCGGCCCTATCAGGTATAGGTTTACAGCAAAAGACAGAGCCGAGGAGCAGAATATCGATCATCTGGTATATCCCCGATTTACCCGAACAGTAAAGCCTCATCATTTGTCAAAAACACCATATGGTAATGATGCCTATGAACTGATAAGGAATAATGATGTTCGTGACGAACAGATCATCAGGGATGTTGCGGACTGTGTGCAGGCTGGAAGAACTCCGGTAGTACTGACGAAATATGTTGATCATGCGAATAAGCTGTCTGAAAGACTTAAGAAATATGCTGACCGATTGATTCTGCTAACGGGGGCAAATGGAACGAAAGTGCGCAGGGCACAGGTGAAAGAACTGAATGAAGTTGATGATTCGGACAGTCTTATTCTTGTGGGAACGGGCTCTTTACTTGGAGAGGGCTTCGACTTTCCGAGACTTGATACCCTGTTCATGGCGACTCCTGTTTCAGGAGAAAATGTTGTGGAGCAGTATGTCGGACGACTTAACAGGGATTATGATGGTAAAGAAAATGTCATTGTCTATGACTATGTGGACAGTCATATCCCGAAGTTCGATAAAATGTATGCAGCAAGGCTGAAGGCGTATAAAAAGATCGGATATGAGCTTTGCGTTAATATGGATGGTGAAAAGCAGAAGGCAAATGCAATCTATGATATAGAAAACTATGCAGAAACTTATTGGAAGGATCTTGAGGAGGCAAATTCAGCGGTCGTTGTATCAAGTCCAAGGTTAAATAATCAAAAAGTGGATCGCATTATAAACATGCTTGGAAAGCGGCGGGAGTTGGGAGTCAAGGTTACAATTGTTACATGGCATCCTGATGCCTATAAATATGGCAAAGATGATGTCCGGATGGAGCTTATGGAGAGACTTCGTAAAGCAGGTTTTGAGATCAGGCTTGTGGAAGAATCTTGTGAGCATTATGCCGTAATCGATAATGAGATTGTCTGGTATGGAAGTGTGAACCTGCTGTCAAAGGAAGATGCTGAGGACAATCTGATGCGGGTATGCAGTAAAGATATCGCAGCAGAGCTTCTTGAGATGACATTTGGCTCTGAAGCAGAACTGCAGGAATGGTAAGTATGGACGCAGAAAAAATCTCAAGATTATACTTAGGATATTAGCTAGCAGGGTAGGGAAATAAAATAGACTAAAATAGAATATCAAAAATAAAAACGGAAAATCCGTTGATAAATTTAGAATACAGCAGTGAACTGTCGTGAAATGGAAAATAAAAACAAACTGTTTATAAATTTGTAACATTGGCGGTGCCAGATGCATTAGTGTATTGTCTTCCTTTGTGAGGCTGAAAAATGAAATCGGATTTTCAAGAGAAGATACAGAGCCATATATCCAATCCTATATGAGCAGATGTTTAGGAAAAGACCAAAAGACCTTTCGAGTACAAGATACATCAAAAGAAGGAGAATGTGTAAGATACCTTGCGAGCAGGTGTTTGATGAAATATTTGACGGCAAAATTAAAGAAATGAAGACGGGTAATTTGAGGTACATATAATATAAATTGCGGAAAGGGAGATGAGTGAATGTTAATATACAATGGATTAAAGTCAGACTTTATGTCAGATACAGAAAATGATGTTTTGGAGACAAAATTGTATGATGCAATAAAGAATAAAATGAATCGTAGCACCGGATTAAGCGAACTCAATTCCTGGAGAAATTCTCTAAAGGAAATGTACATTACTTTGAATGATTCTAATATACCTTCTGATGTTGGGGTTGCAATAGAATACAATATTCCTCAAACATCCAAGAGAGTTGATTTCCTGATTTCCGGATATGGGAAAGATAATAAAGGAAATGTTATTATTGTAGAACTGAAGCAATGGGAAAAATTGCAGGCTATCGAGGGACAGGAAGCGATTGTTGAAACTTTTATAGGAGGAGCAAATAGAAGAGTAGTGCATCCAAGTTATCAGGCGTGGTCTTATGCTGCGTTAATAAAAGATTATAATGAATATGTGCAAGATGCCGATATTGAACTACATCCGTGTGCATATCTACATAATTATCCAAGAGTAGAGAATGATCCTTTGGATGCGAAACAGTATAATGACATATTAGTTGATGCACCGGCTTTTACATATGGACAGAGAGATGCATTAAGGAACTTTATTAAAAAAAATATAAAAACCGGAGACAATGAGGATACCTTAGTAAAAATTGAACATGGGAAAATCAGACCATCGAAACAATTGCAGGATGCTATTAGTGGAATGCTTAAAGGAAACAAAGAATTCATAATGTTGGACGAGCAGAAGGTCATCTATGAAAACATTTTATGCCTTTCAACAAAATGTCAAAAGGACGGTAAGAAAAGAACTATTATTGTTGAAGGGGGACCGGGCACAGGGAAAACAGTTGTTGCAATTAATTTATTAGCAGAACTTACTAAAAGAAATCAGTTTGTACAATATGTTTCTAAAAATGCAGCCCCTAGAACTGTTTATGGATACAAACTAAAGGGAACAATGAAGAAAAGTAGTGTGGATAATCTATTTAAAGGGTCTGGTTGTTACACTGAAGCACCAACAAATTCTGTGAGTACCATTTTAGCTGATGAAGCACACAGATTAAATGAAAAGTCCGGAATGTTTCAAAATATTGGAGAAAATCAGATTAAGGAGATAATCCATGCATCGCGCTGTAGTGTGTTTTTTATTGATGAAAGTCAAAGAGTTACCACAAGCGATATCGGAAGCATAGCAGAAATTGAAAAATGGGCAGAAAGAGAAAATTCTGAAGTAATAAAAATGGAGCTCGTTTCGCAATTTAGATGTAACGGATCAGATGGATACCTTGCGTGGGTTGATGATGTATTGCAAATTCGTGATACCGCTAACTATGATTTAGAAGGAATTGACTATGACATTCAAATATGCGATTCCCCTAAAGAAATGGAACGTATTGTAATAGAAAAAAACAGTATTAGAAACCGAGCACGTATTTTAGCGGGATACTGTTGGAATTGGCCAAAAGATACACGTAATGATGTGAATTATCATGATATAAAGATTGGAGATTATGGTATAAGTTGGAATTTGGATGGTGGAGATGCATTTGCAATTAATCCGAATTCAGTACATGAGGCAGGATGCATTCATACTTCTCAGGGATTGGAATTTGATTATGTTGGCGTAATAATCGGCGATGATATGAGGTATGAGAATGGAGAGATCATTACAGACTATTCAAAACGAGCAAAAACAGACCAATCTATGAAGGGGATAAAAGGTCTGGCAAAAGAAGATCCTGAAAAGGCAAATCAATTAGCAGATGAAATCATAAAGAATACATATCGAACCTTAATGACCAGAGGAATGAAGGGATGCTATGTATATTGTACAGATAGTGAACTGGCGACATATTTTAAAGAAAGATTAAAAAATAGAGGATGAAAATGACACAGGAAACAATTTATCAGATTTTAAAATTCAGAGATGATCGTGATTGGAAACAATTTCATAATCCAAAAGATTTAGCAATTTCTATTTCTTTGGAAGCAGCAGAACTACTTGAGGTATTTCAATGGAGTGGTTCTGACACTTTATGCGAGCAAAAGAAGGATAAGATTAAAGAGGAACTTGCCGATGTAATAAATTACTGTGTACTTATGGCTGATGTTTGTGGATTGGATATGGATGAAATAGTACAAGAAAAAATAAAAATAAACAACGAGAAGTATCCGGTCAAAAAAGCAAAAGGGAAGAGTGATAAGTATAGTGAATTATAATTCGATGAATATGAGCATTTTGGATTCTGTACTATATCGTATGGGAAAGAATGTTCCGCTTGGCACTACAGACAAAATATTATTGATTTGACAAAGCGGGGAAAACTGCATCCACTCAAGATATCTGACAGGAACACATTGTATTTAAAGAGTGAGATATTGAAAAGAAATTGGCAGTAGAGGTTTTTGAAAAAGGAGAGGTTGGAATGACAGAGAATAAGATAGTAGAAATTCAAAGTGGTTTTAACACAGCTTTTGTAAATAGTGCAATTAATTCAAATTTAGCATATAGACCGCAGTTCATTTATAACGATAATAAGAATGGTCAGAAAGTTTTTTCTGCTATTGAAGACGAATTACTTAGGTGCGATAACTTTGCGATTAGTGTTGCATTTATTACAAGAGGCGGTATTACTCCTCTTTTACAAACCTTGAAGGAATTAGAGCGAAGAGGTGTACCGGGTAGAATCTTGACTACAGATTATCTTAGTTTCAGTGATCCTGTGGCGTTAGATACAATAGCAAGTCTTTCGAACATTGAGCTTCGAATGTATCAGACCGAACGTGCAGGGAACGGCTTTCACACAAAGGGATATATCTTTAGGAAGAGTGAAGAGTATCGTTTTATCATTGGCAGCTCTAATTTGACGCAGGATGCTTTGACACGAAACATGGAATGGAACACGAAGCTTGTGTCTACCGATAAAGGTGAAATGGTAAACTCTGTTTTAATGGAATTTGAGAACCTTTGGAATACAACGGAATATACAAAGCCTTATGCAGAATTTATAGAGGAATATAGAAGAAAATACGAAGAGAAGCAACTGTTTAATAAGATGGTTGCAGAGCAAAAAAAGATTGCTAAGAGTGAGGCTGTTCCGTCTGTTGAAGCGTATAAATTACAGCCTAACTCTATGCAGAGAGCATTCATATATAATCTATTAGAATTAAGAAACAAAGGCGTGGACAAGGCATTGTTGATTTCCGCTACGGGTACAGGAAAAACCTATGCTTCTGCCTTTGCCATGAGAGAACTGGGATTCAAACGAGTTTTGTTTTTGGTGCATAGAAACCAAATTGCGAAACAGGCGAAAGCTTCTTTTGAGAGGGTATTCGGTAGCAGAATCAAGACCGGTTTAGTGTCAGGAATTAAGCATGATTATGAAGCGGATTTTGTGTTTGCAACAGTTCAGACATTAAGTAAACAAGAGAACTTGGAGAGATTTCCAAGAGATTATTTTGATGCATGTATTTATGATGAGGCGCATCATACCAGTGCCGGAAGCTATAAAAAAGTAATGGATTACTTCACACCGGAATTTACTCTGGGAATGACTGCGACACCGGACAAGTGTGATGACAATATAGAAGGACGCAATATTTATGAAATCTTTGACCACAATATTGCTTATGAGATTCGTTTACAGCAAGCGATGGACGAAGATTTGTTATGCCCATTCCATTATTTCGGAATTACCGATTTGGCGATGATATCTGACGAGGGTAATTCAAAGGAAGAGCAGCTTGAAAACTTTAGATATTTAACTTGCGACGACCGTGTGAAATATGTTATGGAGCAAGCGGCTTATTTTGGATATTCTGGCGATAGAGTAAAAGGATTAATTTTCTGTAGCAGAATAGATGAAGCCAGAGAATTGTCTAAGAAGTTTAATGCGCAGGGATTAAGGACAATTGCTTTAAGCGGTGCTGATTCGGAAGAAACAAGGGCGGAAGCAATTGAACATTTGACAATGGATGTACAGTCAGAAGAAGATGACTATTTGGATTACATTATTACCGTGGATATTTTTTCTGAAGGTACTGATATTGTGGAAGTGAATCAAGTTATTATGCTTCGTCCTACACAGTCGCCAATTGTATTTATTCAGCAGTTGGGACGTGGACTTAGAAAAGCATCTGAGAAAGAATATGTAGTAATACTTGATTTTATCGGTAATTACAAGAACAATTTTATGATTCCGATTGCACTATCAGGAGACCGTAGTTACAACAAGGACAACATTAGAAGGTACCTGATGGAAGGTGGCCGCGTAATTCCGGGTGCAAGTACGATTCATTTTGATGAAATTAGTAGAAAACGTATTTTTGCTGCTGTGGATAATGCAAATTTCAGTGACATTAAACTTATCAAAGAGAACTACACCAATCTCAAAAATAAGCTTGGCAGAATTCCTAGATTAAGAGATTTTGACGATTATGGAGAGATGGATGTTCTGCGAATCTTTGATAACAATAGCCTGGGAAGTTATTATAAGTTCCTTGTGAAATATGAAAAGGAATATGAAGTCAGATTAGCACCGGAAGAGGAAAAAGTGATTGAATTTGTATCTAAGAAACTTGCTAGTGGTAAACGAATTCAAGAACTTCGTCTTCTGAATAGAATGCTTGCGTATGCACATAGGCTAATGTTATTTGCCGGACTACAGGAAGAACTTAGGGTGGATTATGGTATTCAAATGAGCGAAGACCAGAAGGATAACATTATTAACATCATGACAAATGAGTTTCCTGCTGGTGCAAG
>CAYOGG010000058.1:0-8319 GCA_964403455.1 uncultured Bacteroidaceae bacterium
GGTGTTATTATGGAGACTATCGGAAATACTCATACCAATCATCCGGGCATCGTTGAATACAAGGGTAAATCTTATTTCTTTTATCATGATGCAAGTCTTCCGAATAGTAATGACAAGCGTAGGAATGTATGTGTAGAAAGATTGATGTATGATTCGGACGGGACTATTTATACAATTACTCCCAAAGAAGGTATTACGAAGAAAGTGAAATAAAATAACAATCGCCACTAAGCCTAAGAAGCCTCGTGGCGATTGTTTTTGGTGTACCTTTATTAAGGTATTACTACGGTAGGTTTGAAAGTCTTAGCCTCTTCGGGGGTGATTTGAGCATAGGCGATGATTATGACCACATCGTCCACACTTACAAGTCTGGCGGCTGCTCCATTCAAACAGACACATTTCGAACCGCGTTCTCCTCTGATGGCATAAGTGACCAATCTGGCGCCATTGGTTACATCAACCACATGGACCTGTTCTCCCTCTATTATACCGGATGCATCCATCCAGTTCTGGTCGATGGTGATACTTCCTATATAGTTAATGTTAGCATCTGTAACCTTAACTCGATGTATTTTTGACTTTAGTACTGTTATTAGCATTACTCTTTATACTTGATGTTATCAATCAATCTGACTTTCCCACAATGTACCGTGATGCAGCCAACAACATAATTTGTTAAGCCCCATTCTGATACCGGCTGTAGTGTATTTCCGTCAACAATCTCATAGTATTCAACTTCCAGGCCGTCTATTGAATTAATGTTATCAATGACATAATTTTTTGTAGCAGCGAGAGTATTTTTCGTTGCAAAGTTACGACTATTGAATAAAGTTCGGGATATATTAGCGGCAATTTTTCTTTCTTGTTTGGATAATAATGAGTTACGTGAGCTGAGTGCCATACCGTCTTCTTCTCTTACTATCGGGCAGCCTACTATTTCTATTTTAAGATTCAACTGTTCTACCATTTTTCTGATTATGGCTAATTGCTGAAAATCTTTTTCTCCGAAGTAAGCACGGTCTGGTTCTACGGCAAAGAATAGTTTGCTTACTATCTGAGCTACACCATTAAAATGACCTGGTCGGTTAGGGCCTTCCATCACTTTGTCCAAAGGTGTGAAGTCGAATTGACGATTGTCCGGCTCGGGATATATCTCTTCAACGGATGGGGCAAACACATATTGAGCTCCTTCTCTCTGAAGTAGAGCGCAGTCGTCTTCCATTGTTCTGGGATAATTATTCAAGTCGTTTTTGTCGTTGAATTGTGTAGGGTTAACGAAATCACTTACTACGGTGATGTCGTTTTCCGAAACACTGCGACGAACTAATGATGCGTGACCTTCATGCAAGGCACCCATTGTGGGAACCAGGCCGATGGTCTTGCCGGCTTTTCTTCCGGCAGCAAGAGTCTCTTTCAACTCTTTGATAGTTGATATAACCTTTATCATTCTTTTTTTTTGAGCGATTTTGCGTAGGCTATAAAATTGTTTTAATGAAAACAACTTCAAAATCGATGCGCTATTTGAAAAATCCCGCAAAATAAGTTATTAATTATGGGATTACAAAAATTATGAAGAAAGTGCTTGCGTAAATGAGGATTTTTTTTTATATCTTTGCATAAAATCGAAGATAAGCTACATTCGGCATAATCCGGACTTAACTGGTTTATGTTTTTCGTTTGTGCTATTTTTAGTTAGAAACAGCGAAGATAAATGACATTAGGCATGATTTAAGTACTATTGAATTATGCTTGTGTGTATTATTTTTGCATTATTAAAGCCGAGAACCGCTTTATGGGCGAAAAAAAAGTATTATTTATTACCGATGAGATTTTCCCTTTTGTTGGAGAATCGGTGATGGCGAACTGTTGCAGACAACTGCCGCAATCTGTTCAAGAACTAGGTCATGAGATTAGAACATTCATGCCGAAATGGGGTCCAATCAATGAACGTCGTAATCAATTACACGAGGTTATTAGATTATCAGGTATGAATCTGATAATCGATGATACGGATCATCCTTTGATAATTAAGGTTGCATCTCTTCCTTCTGCAAGAATTCAGGTCTATTTTATCGATAATGATGATTACTTTCAGAATCGTCAGTTTGCTTGTGATAAAACAGGAAAGGAATATCTTGATAATGATGAACGTACGATCTTTTTTGCGCGTGGAGTCTTGGAAACGGTGAAAAAGTTACGCTGGAATCCTGATATTATTCATTGCCACGGTTGGCTGTCGGCATTGATACCTCTTTATATTAAAACCGCTTATAATGAAGAGCCTGCATTCCGTGATTCAAAGGTGGTGTATTCTTTGTATGATAAGGCTTTTGACGGTACATTTCATGATAATTATCCAGAGCTTCTTATTGCAAAAGATATGAAAATCTCAGACTCCGGTGAGTTTTGTTCTCCGATAGATTATAATGCGGTTATGAAAAAGGCTATTGATTTTTCCGATGGAGTAGTTCGCAATACGGAGTCTGTTGACGTGAGTTTGCTCAATTATGCGAAATCAAAGTCTATTCCGGTCTTGGAATGTGAAAAGGATGGATTTAAACCCGATATGATAAATTTATTTTACGAGTCTTTGTATAAATAATTTGTATGAATAATTTATTCTTGAATATCAAAGCGTTAACTGGCAGCTTTATAACAGTTTTGTTACTGATTTCATGTGATGCCGATACATCTTCTCTGGGTATGTCATTAGTGCCCGATGGTGATAATATTAAGGTGGATACTATCACTTTCAGTGCAAGTACAAGATCCATTGTTACTGAAGATTCTCTTTTGGATCGGACAACAACATGTTACTTAGGTCGTTATACGAATCCGAGAAACGGATCGTTCTTGACTGCGGATTATATTACACAGTTGAATTGTGTAGAAAATTTTGAATTTCCGGATTCGGTTTATGGTATTAATGGTTTTAGATTTCCCGAGTGGGTGGATGACGAGATGCAGGGTGTTAAGCCTTATAAGGCAGATTTAAGACTCTATTTTTCTTCATTCTTCGGTGATCCGGCAAATTCCCTGAAAGTTGAGGTGTATCCGTTAGATAAGATTATTGACGGTGATACTAGATATTATGCCGATGTAAATCCTGCTGATTTCTACGATGAGACGGCAAAGCCTTTGGCAAGTGTAATGATATCTCCCGTTGATTATAATAGAAGCGATTCTTTACGTCAGTCAGATGATTATTACAATAACATTACAATCAGTCTGCCTGATTCGGTAGCTAGGATAATACTTGAGAAGTATTATGAACCGAATGGTAAAAAGAATTTTGCCGATGCATCTTCTTTTATTAAGAATGTATGGAAAGGTTTCTATTTGAGATGTGTTCAAGGTGACGGTACTGTGATGGCAATAGATAAGACTGTTTTGGATGTAAATTTCAAATATTTGGCTGTGAGTTCGAGCGGAAATGCCGATTCTCTATTATCTGTAGTTGCAGAATTCTCAGGTAATAATGAGGTCATGCAACTCAATAAATTCAGTGATACCGGACGGGATATTCTATTGGCTGATTCTTCTTGTACTTATATGAAGACTCCTTTTGGGTTACTTACGGAGATAAGCCTGCCTGTTGATGAAATGAAGATGGAGGCCGGTACTATAATCAATTCTGCCAGTATTCAATTTACCAGACTGAATGAAGATTATTTTGAGTATAGCCCAAAGGCTCCGAAGATAATCATGTTAGCAAAGAAAAGCGAAATGCATGACTTTTTTGAGAAAAATGCCGTTATTGATAATATTGTAACTTATGTGACATCTTACAATAGTGTTTACAATTCTTACTCTTTCAGCAATATTGCGAGATTGATTGAGGATTGTTATGCTGATAGAGAAGAGTGGATGAAATCTAATGGTTATGATGAATCGGACGTTTTAGGTAAGCAGGCATATGAGAGAGCTTTTCCGGATTGGAACAAGGCTGTAATTGTTCCTGTTAAGACGAAGAAGGATTCCAATGGTTCTGTTGTGGGCTATACATTGGACAGCAGCATAAGTTGTGTGAAACTTGTTGGCGGTCCAAAAGGAAGCAAGTTAAATGTGAAGGTAATTAAGACGGTTTTTTAAAGGATTCGTTATTTCTTTTTTGTACTATCATAAATAACAAAAGGCTGTCGATTGACAGCCTTTTGTTATTTATAGCTATTTGTTAGGATATTATCCTAACATTGATAGAAGTATACCTGCAGCAACAGCAGAACCGATTACACCGGCAACATTCGGACCCATGGCGTGCATGAGCAGGAAGTTGCTTGGATCACTCTCTTGACCTACATTCTGAGAAACACGTGCAGCCATAGGAACGGCTGATACACCTGCAGAACCAATAAGAGGATTGATCTTATTCTTGGTGAATATATTCATGAATTTTGCCAATAGGACACCACTTGCGGTAGCAATACCAAATGCACAGATACCCATAATAAGAATCTTGATTGTTTCCATTTTAAGGAATACCTCGGCAGTAGCTGTTGCACCTACTGTGACACCTAAGAATATTACGACGATGTTCATCATTTCATTCTGCATGGTCTTGCTGATACGATCAACTACACCACATTCGCGAGCCAGATTACCCATCATAAGACATCCTATCAGAGGAGCTGCGTCAGGTAGCATCAGTGATACTATTATAGTTACCATTATAGGGAAGATAATCTTCTCTTTTTGAGAAACCGGACGTAACTGAGTCATACGGATAGCACGCTCTTTCTTTGTAGTGAGCAGACGCATGATCGGAGGCTGAATAACAGGAACCAATGCCATATATGAGTAAGCGGCAATGGCGATAGGTCCTAATAGCTCCGGAGCCAATCTTGATGTAAGGAATATTGAGGTAGGGCCGTCAGCACCACCTATGATTGCGATAGAACCTGCCTGAGTAGGAATGAATCCGAGTGCTATTGAGCCTATGTAAGTAGCGAATATGCCGAATTGAGCGGCAGCTCCAAGCAACAGGCTTTTTGGGTTGGCAATCAGAGGACCGAAGTCTGTCATCGCACCTACGCCCATGAATATCAAACATGGATAGATACCTAATTTTACACCTAAATATAGATAGTCAAGCAGGCCTGCGCCATTAGCGAACATATCCCAGTGTACATGGCCGTCGGCGAAGAGATCCGAGTTGAACATACCGGCACCCGGCAGATTGGTAAGCAACATACCGAAAGCGATAGGTAATAATAGTAAAGGTTCGTATTTTCGTACGATAGCCAGATATAATAACAGACATGAGATAAACAACATGACCAAGACTCTCCAGTCTTGAGCGATACGGGCAAAACCTGAACTTTTCAGGAAGTCTATAGTGCTCTCTTTGACGCTGATATCTTCTTCCATTGTGTCATCGACAGAGGCTATTGCCACTGAGGCGCAAGCTTCGGGATTGGCACTCTCTTTTTGTAAACACTCTCCGCATGGTTTTTCACACATAGCGCAACTGTCGGTTTCCTGAGCAGCAGTCGGTATAGTCAGGCCTGCGAATAGGGTAGTGAGTAACAACAGATGTTTAATACTTTTCATAGCCGATATTTATTCAATGTCAACTAAAGCATCACCTTGCATAACGCTCTGTCCCTGCTGAACAAGGATAGCCTTTACAGTGCAGTCACGTTCTGCCGGAATACTGTTCTCCATCTTCATGGCTTCCATTGTGAGCAATATATCGCCACGTTTTAAGCTTTGACCTGCAGATACCATGATTTTGGTGATGGTACCAGGCAGCGGAGAGATGACAGCTCCCTTGCTTGCGGCAGCTCTGGGAGCGGCAGCAACAGGAGCTGCAGAAGAAGATGCTGTGGAACGTTTTACCTGAACAGGTTTAACTATTGTCTCTTCTTGCTCAATGGCTACCTTGATAGCCTTGCCATTTACTTCGATATTGGCTTCACCTGCTTCTACCGAATTGACTACAACTTCATATTTGTTGCCGTCTATTTTATAAACGAACTTTTTCATTACTTATTAATATTATTGATTCCGTAGATTTTGGAACTCCATGGGCTGGGATGTTCCGGTTTGTTAAGAGTCAAGACAAGACTTTCTTCATCGTGTGCATTGCAGTACTGATAAATAGCCATAGCAACAGCCGCACTTTCAGCAACTGTAAGAGGGCCTTCAGTACTTTTGATCTCAACAGAAGAAGTATTTACACTCTGCACTTTCTTCTTAGTTGACATCATTTTGCCGAATAATTCCATAATATAAGTCAAAAGAATCAGTACGACAAGTACGATAGCAAATCCGAAGAAAGTTACTATTATTGCGTTACCCCAATTAATTGCTAAAAACATAATTTCTGTATTTAACGATTAAAGTGGAATATTGGAATGCTTCTTGGCAGGATTGGTGACACGCTTTGTGGCCAATGACTCCAATGCCTTGATTACGCGGAAACGAGTGTTACGCGGTTCGATAACGTCATCGATGTAACCGTACTTGGCTGCATTGTATGGGTTAGCGAAGGCGTCTGTATATTCTTGGATCTTTTGAGCAACGAAGGCCTTTGGATCGGCAGCCTCTTTGGCTTCTCTGGCATAAAGAACTTCTACTGCACCTGATGCACCCATAACTGCAATCTCAGCTAATGGCCAAGCGTAGTTGATATCACCGCGAAGCTGTTTGCAGCTCATAACGATATGTGCACCTCCGTAAGACTTTCTAAGAGTAACTGTAACCTTAGGAACAGTAGCCTCGCCGTAAGCATAGAGAAGCTTTGCTCCGTGCAGGATAACTGCATTGTACTCCTGACCTGTCCCGGGTAGGAAGCCAGGAACGTCAACCAGGGTAACGAGTGGAATGTTGAATGCATCGCAGAAACGTACGAAACGTGCTCCCTTACGTGAAGCATTGCAGTCTAATACACCGGCCATTGCATTTGGTTGGTTTGCTACTATACCTACAGACTTGCCGTTGAAACGTGCAAAACCTACGATTATGTTCTTTGCATAGTCTGCATGAACCTCCAGGAATTGACCTTCATCGACAATGGAACCTATTACTTCATACATATCGTATGGTTTGTTCGGATCTTCAGGTAGAATCTCATTAAGAGAATCTTCAAGACGGTCGATAGGATCAGAACATGGCTTCAATGGTGTTTCTTCCATGTTGTTCTGAGGCATATAAGAAAGTAGTTCACGAATCAGTTTGAAACCATCTTCTTCTGTGTCAACAGCAAAATGTGTAACACCTGAACGAGATGCGTGTACTGATGCACCACCTAACTGTTCTTGGTCGACATCCTCGCCTATGACGGTCTTTACAACCTTAGGACCGGTCAGGAACATATAAGAAGCACCTTTCAACATGATGGTGAAATCAGTAAGAGCCGGAGAATAAACGGCACCGCCGGCGCAAGGACCGAATATACCGGAAATCTGAGGAACAACACCTGAAGCCAGAATGTTACGCTGGAAAATCTCAGCATAACCGGCCAACGCGTTGATGCCTTCCTGGATACGAGCACCGCCGGAATCGTTAAGTCCGATTACCGGAGCACCCATTGTCATGGCTTTGTCCATAACCTTGCATATCTTCAGACTCATGGTTTCTGACAGAGAACCTGCAGATACGGTGAAATCTTGAGCGAAGATGTATACTAAACGACCGGCTATTGTTCCGTAACCTGTTACAACACCATCACCGGGATAATACTTTTTATCCATGTCGAAGTTGTGACAACGATGTGTCACGAACATATCGAACTCTTCAAAACTACCTTCGTCGAGAAGCATTGCTATACGCTCGCGAGCTGTATATTTACCTTTCTCGTGCTGCTTGGCAATAGCCTTTTCACCACCACCTAAACGAGCTTGAGCACGTTTTTCAACGAGCTCTTTGATTTTATCAGTTTGAATACCCATTTTAATATATAGTTTTATCCTTCACAAAGTTCTGTTAAAACACCGGCTGTGGATTTTGGATGCAGGAAAGCAATGTGAAGACCTTCAGCTCCGTTACGTGTAGCTTTGTCAATAAGACGGATGCCTTTGGAATCACACTCAGCGAGAGCGTTGCATACACCGTCTTCAATTGCGAATGCTAAGTGATGCAAACCACCCTTGCCTCCATTGTTCTCTATGAACTTTGCAATTGTACTCTCTTCACATGTAGGCTCAAGTAGCTCTAACTTTACTTCTCCGACTTTCAGAAACGCTGTCTTGACTTTTTGATCGGCAACTTCTTCGGTCTTGTAACATTTTAGTCCAAGCACATCCTCGAAATAGGGAAGAACCTCTTCAATGCTCTTTACGGCAATGCCTAGATGTTCAATACGTGAAACTTTCATCT
>CAYOGG010000059.1:0-8176 GCA_964403455.1 uncultured Bacteroidaceae bacterium
CAACAGAGTTGTACCGCATCCGAATGGATCTGGCAAACACCACCTTCAGCATATCAAGGATTCTGGGGAACATACTAAAACAGGCTCAAAAAGACGGTTTAGTAGACAAGGATGCATCTCCTGCCATGCGTGACGGGCGTCTGGTACTACCGGTAGTACCGGCTCTCAAAAGAAAAATCAAGGGTATTGTACATGATGAATCGGCTTCAGGAAAAACGGTTTTCATTGAACCGGAAGAAGTGGTAGAAGCAAACAATCGCATTCGCGAACTTGAAGCTGACGAGAAACGTGAAGTAACAAAGATTTTGATAGAATTTACCAATTCCATCAGACCTGTAATTCCCCAGATACTTGATTCTTACCAATTTCTTGCAAATATTGACTTCATTCGCGCTAAAGCTAAACTCACCATAGAGTTCGATGCATGTAAACCTATACTGGAACACAAGACTGTTATTGATTGGGTACAGGCTGTTCATCCTCTGCTTAAGCAATCTTTGGCAAAACACTCAAAAAATGTAGTTCCGCTTGATATATCTCTTGATACAAAGAATAGCATACTACTCATTTCCGGCCCGAATGCCGGTGGTAAATCAGTTTGTCTTAAAACTGTAGGATTATTGCAATATATGCTACAATGCGGAATACCTGTTTCAGTGCGTGAAAACAGTCATGCGGGAATATTCAAGAATCTTTTTATTGATATAGGCGATGAACAGAGCATAGACAATGATCTGAGTACATATTCCAGTCATCTGACCAATATGAAGCAGATGATAAAATATGCGGATAATCGTAGCCTGATTCTAATAGATGAATTCGGTAGTGGTACGGAACCGAGTATCGGCGGTGCTATAGCGGAAGCCGTTTTGATGCGATTCAACCTTAATCATGTTTTCGGAATAATAACTACCCACTATCAGAATCTGAAACACTATGCAGACGAACATGAAGGTATAAAGAACGGTGCGATGCTCTACGATAGGCAATTAATGCAACCTTTATACATACTTCAAACCGGAAATCCAGGTAGCTCATTTGCAGTCGAAATAGCACGTAAAATCGGATTACCTGAAGATATTATTAATGATGCCTCTCAGATAGTTGGACGTGACTATATTAACGCAGACAAATATTTGCAGGATATTGTAAGAGACAAAAGATATTGGGAAAGTAAGAGACAGACAGTACACCAATTGGAGAAGCAACTTGATCAACAACTTTCTCAACATCAGGAAGAGCTGAAAGACCTGCAGAACCAGCGTAAGTCAATAATAAACGAAGCAAAGCTACAGGCTGAGAAACTTATCAAAGAGTCTAATGCAATAATAGAGAATACTATCCGTACCATCAAAGAATCACAGGCTGAAAAAGAAATTACCAAATTAGCCCGCCAAGAGCTTTCGGATTTCAAAGAGAATCTCAATACTTCTGATTCTAATTCGGAAGATAAAATTCTCAGAAAGATGGAGCAGATCAGATTGAGCCAAGAAAGACGTCAGCAACGTAAATTTGACAAGAACAAGAAACAGGCTGAAACTGCTAAACAGATAATTAAAGAGCAACCAAAATTACAAAAGAAAGACAATGAAATATTCAAAGTCGGGGATACGGTTCGTATTATCGGACAAAAAGTCGTCGGGGATGTAGTTTATGTGAACAAACAGGATATAACTGTAGAATTCGGAAATATAAGTAGTATAGTCAAGGCTAACCGGCTGGAACACGCTATTCATGACAAACTTATGGAACAGCGTGACAAATCCGTAACCTATATTAGCAAAGAGACACATGAAGATATCTACAATAGAAAACTTGCCTTTAAACCGGATCTTGATGTACGCGGTATGCGTGGAGATGAAGCCGTTATGACAGTTATGCACTTTATTGATGATGCCACTCTGATAGGAATGAGTAGAGTCCGCATACTTCATGGTACAGGAAGCGGCATATTACGGCAATTGATACGCCAATATCTGCATACTGTTCCTGCTGTAAAAGAATATCACGATGAGCATGTACAGTTTGGAGGAACAGGTATTACGGTAGTAGACATAGAATAAATAAATATATATATATGAAACATATTGGTCCACACGTATCTATATCAGGAGGTGTAAACAACGCTCCTCTTAATGCAATATCGGTAGGTGCAACAGCATTTGCCATGTTTACCAAAAACCAACGTCAATGGTTTAGCCCACCTTTAAAACCTGAAGAGGTAAAATTGTTCAAAAAAACTTGTTCCGACGCCGGTATTGACAGACAATACATATTGCCCCATGACAGCTATCTGATAAACTTGGGAAGCCCTGATGAAGAAGGACTTGAGAAATCCAGAGGATCATTCATAGATGAGATGAGACGCTGTGAAGAGTTAGGGTTAACCATGCTTAATTTCCACCCTGGAAGTCATCTAAAAAAAATAACGCCTGAAAAATGCATGGAACTAATATCCGAGAGCATAAACATTGCATTGGAAAAGACTCAGGGTGTAACAGCCGTTATTGAAAACACGGCCGGTCAAGGAAGCAATATTGGATTTGCATTCTGGCAAATAGGAAAGATCATTGATGGAGTCCATGACAAAAGCAGAGTCGGAGTATGTATTGACACATGCCATACCCTAACAGCCGGTTATGACCTAATAAACAATTATGAAGGTGTATGGAAAGAATTCAATGAAAATATAGGTTTCAATTATCTCAGGGCAATTCATCTGAATGACAGTAAGAAAGAATTGGGATCCCGAGTAGATCGTCACGAATCAATAGGTAAAGGTTATCTCGGTATGGCCTTCTTCGAAAGAATAATGAAAGATGATAGATTCAATAATATCCCTTTCTTACTCGAAACGCCTGATGAGTCATTATGGAAAGAAGAAATAAGAATCCTGACTGAACTTAGTAAATAATAAGGCTACTACCCTATTCGTTAATTCCCAACCCATAAAGCGCGAAATCTCCGCGAACAGGATCGTCAGGCCAAATATCTTTCATGGCTGACGTTATTTCGATTGCTGTCTTCAAATCGGCACTACGGCGGGTTGTAAGTCCGAATTTCAATGCCTCTTGATATACGTGCGTATCTAAAGGTATGACAAGATCCTTTGGGTCAATACTCTCCCATAGTCCAAAATCCACAAGACTATTCTTTCTAACCATCCAGCGAAGAAACATATTAATACGCTTATTAGCAGATTTACTTCCAGGGATAGGTATTCCGTTTATTCCGAAGAACTTTTTGCATAATTGATCTACAGTACCTTCCAATGTCCCTTCTTCAATAAGTACCTTATTTATCCTGTCACATAATTGGTAATAATCGTACCATTTATAGAATCGATACAAGCAATCATTATCACATCTCTTCTCTAATAAATAAGATTTACTATCAATATATTGATATGGTCCACCATAATAATCCATAACATTGTGAAGTCTATTCAGCTTTTCCAAGAAGACCGTTCTGCTTCCGTAAGCCATCCATGCCGATATCATTGCTGATACTTCAATATCTTTGCGTTCAGAGTATCTGTGAGGTAGATTTATAGGATCTGAGTTTATGAATTCAGGCTGTTCAAAACGTTCTGCAGCATCAATTAGTCTCTTTTTTAATAATACATCCATAACAATACTATTACTTCATTACGCTTTAGAATTATCTTTTGAATGTTCATTAATCTCAACCTGCTTTACATATTCAAGTGGCGTTACACCATAGTAATCTTTAAACGAAGTTGAGAAATGAGTATGACTATAATAACCTACTGCATTGGCAATCTGAGTTACATTGACTTTCTTTTCTTTTAAAAGATTCGCAGCTTGTTGCATCCTGAGATTTTGTATAAACTTCCCCGCAGAAAAACCTGTTTTCTCTTTTATCTTCCTATGTAACTGTGCCCTACTTAATCCGACCTCGGAAGTCAACTGCTCAATATTGAAATCACAATTAGAAATATTCGCATTTATGATGTTCATTATTCGCTTCATGAATAATTCATCACTTGACTGAAACTTAACATCCTTAATATTGTCTTTCTGTTCCTGAGATCCGGAAAATTTTCCTTTAACTATAAGTCTGTTATTAATCAAATTAGCTGTTATGGATTTCAACTCATTCATATAGAACGGTTTTGGCAAATAATAATCAGCACCATTATTAATACCTATCATTCTATCCTGTAATTTATTTCTACCTGAAAGCATAATTACCGGAATATGACTTACAACTGAATTGTTCTTTAGTTTTTTGACAAGTGTTATTCCATCCATCTCCGGCATAATCACATCGGTTATAACAAGATCGGGCATAATAGAAAGAACTTGTTTTAATCCATCACTTCCATTCTTGCATGTATAGACTTTGTACATAGGCTGGAGATTCTCTTTCATATAATCCAACATCGTATCGTTATCGTCTATTACAAGGATTTTCTTGTGAGTACCTGACATCTTTACCGATTGATCCTCATAAATCTGACTAATCTGCTCACGCTCTATATTAATCCTGTCAAAGCTACTGTTTACAATTATATCTTCTTGTCTGATATGATTTGAACCCAAAGGTAATCTGAAAGAGAAAATACTTCCATGACCATCAGGCCTATTCTGGGCTTTAATATAACCTTGATGCATCTCCACAAGAATTCTACAATAGTTTAATCCGATGCCCATACCAAGAGTAACCGAGGTTAATTCGGTCTGCGCTCTATAAAATCGGTCAAAAACCGTCATTACATCATTAATATTCAGTCCAATACCATTATCTACTACTGAGATCTCAACATACTGACGTAAAGGACCGCTAGCTTTTTCATCTATACCGGTATCAATGCAAACATCAATTGTACCATTATCATGAGTATATTTAAAGGCGTTTGAAAGTAAATTCATCATAACCTTATCTATGCTGTCCTTATCTATCCATACAAACAACTCGTCTATCTTATGAGAGAAAGTAAAAGTAATATTTCGAGATTCGGCCGTTTGTGTGAATAATTCAAACGGTCCCATTATAAACGTAACCAATTCAGTTTTAGAAAATCTCAAATGCATACTTCCTTCATCATATTTTCTGAGGTCTAAAAGTTGATTAATAAGGCTAAGTATCTTAGTAGAGCTTTTATGCATCTGCTTTAATGATCTTATCGTATCTTCATCAAGGTTTTGATCGGAAAGCAATTCCTCTAAAGGAGATATAATCATAGTCATAGGAGTACAGATCTCATGAGCGACATTTGTAAATGACTGTAGTTTTGCTTCACTTAATTCCTGTTCCCTATTACGCTTTGATGTACTAATCAATGCCCAAATAGTAATAGCAACAAACAACAAATACAGACAATATGCAGTAACACTCATATACCAAGGAGATGCAATCACAATTGTATAAGTACTTATATCCGAACGGCTATCATTCATTCTTGCTCTTACGCTTAAATGGTGCTTTCCCGGTCCCATATGAGTGAAATTAATTCTGTTAACACCGGCCGGAGTAGTCGACCAGACATTTTTATTCTGATCAAAAGTATATTCAAAACTTATGCAATCCTGATCTCCAAAGTTTAATGTACTGAATTCCAATGTGAAAGAATTATCAAGATATGCCAATCTGAATACATCGGCATTCATGACGGGTGAATCTACAATCGGTTTACCGCCTGAAAGGCTTTCAGCAGTAATTAAACTGTTATTTAAATAAAATCCCGTAAGTATTACATTATTAACTGCTGTCACAGTATTTATCTCATCAGGGCGGAAGTTTGTAATACCTGCATTGCTTCCAAAATAAATAATACCTCTACTTTTATTTACGGTAGAAACCTTACTGTAACTTCTATCAACAAGTCCTGCACCGGAATAATATCTGTCAATTGATCCGGTTTCAGGATTTACCTTATTTATTCCTAACTGAGTACTAACCCATATATTACCGTTTTTGTCTTCAACGATACCACATATAGTTGCATCAGAAAGACCTTCAACCGTTGAATAAAGTTTACTTTTACCCGAGTTCTTATCATACATCAATAATCCCTTATTAGTACCTAACCAAAGCCTTTTCTTTGAATCCTCAATAATAATATAGCACCCTGAATTGCCCAAAGCGGAATTAAGAATATTTATATCTACAAACATATCATGTTCTATGTCATAACAGTTCATTCCATAGTCATGACCAATCCACAGATAATTGGATTCATCAATATACATTGAATAAATCCAGTCACTGGTGAGTTGTAAAACACCATCATTAGAAGCAAGAGTTGACCATCTTTCTGTTTCACCACTATCTTTATCATAACGACTGAATCCCTGTCCAAGTTCGGAATAATATATTCTGCCTTGACGATCTTCAACTATTGAATATATTGAAGCATAATTATTGGATGCAACAGTCTTCAACTCTCCTGTTTCAGGATTTAAAGTAGCCAAACCTCCTCTAATTAAACCGACCCAAATATTATCTAATCTGTCTTGATAAAAACAATTCACATAAGGTTGAGATTTGCCTCTTATTCTTACTCTTACTCTTCCATGTCTATCAATGCAACTTAAACTATTATTATTATAACCTATCCAAAGATTTTCCTTTGCGTCAACCATCAAAGCCGTAACCGTCCCATTAATATCCTCTTTATAATCAGAGAACTTCCAGAACTTAAACTGATTATCATCATTGGCTATCATCATAAGCCCATTCAAAAAACAACCTAACCAAAGATTTCCATGTTGATCTCTTAAAAGTGCACTTACGTCAAGTCTATTTAGGTTCAAGTCTCCATGCTCATGATTTAAGACGTAAAGATTATTCCTCTTTTTATCATAAACACGCAACCCATTTCCTCTAACTGTAACATATAAAGCATCATTTTTATCCATAAAAGAGTGAGTTATCTCACCTATTCCTTCCTCAGGAGTTATTCTTTCCAACCTATCTTCTTTACGAGACCATTTATATAGATGGTCTGATGTGGTAATAAAAACATCACCGTTTTTATCCTCATGAATTCCATTAATATCACTTTTAAGTTGGTCTTTCTTAAAAGAATTTACAGTCATATTCTTAGGATCGCATATAGATATCCCGAAAGGAGTTCCCAACCAAACGAGTCCATTATTATCCTCCATAATAGCACTAAAAACCGATGTACCTATAATATCACCCAACCTGTTAATATTATGAGCTATTTTTTTATCATCAGGATATATCACATATACACCCCTTCCGGATGTTGTAAACCATATTTGACCATTGCCTAATTTTATAATCTGTGTAATAAAAGTGGTTTTGTTATCAGATAAGTGAACAGTATTAAAATTTCTTTCTCCCGGATTCTGATATTGAATACCTTTATTAGTACCTATCCACATCAGACCTTCATTATCTAAATATAAAGTCCTAACGTAGTTACTCAATAACGACAATGAGTCCTTATCATTATGAAAATAACTTACAAAACTGTATCCGTCATATCTATTTAACCCGTTTTCAGTACCAATCCACACGAAACCGTATTTATCTTCACAAATAGCTTGAAACCTATTACTTGATACTTGATCTGTAGTAAACCAATAACTACGTTGGGCACTACCGTATAACGGAATAATAAGACAAATTATAAGATTAATAATATATTTTCTCATCTGAATATAAATACATTTGAATCGTAAAGTTAGAATTTTATGTTCATTAGGCAATGAATGATTAGTGATTTGTTGACATCTCCTTAAAATATCGGGAATTCACCTTTTATGTTTAACAATAGTACCACACAATTATTATAACTATGAGTTTTTTGTGGTAATTTTACGACCGGGATATATAAAGCAGGTTCAAGGGATTATTAAATGATTATTTCTAAGATTTGTTATATTCCCCACCCATTATACTGATTACTAATAATTTAAATAATTCGTGCAATGAAAATTAAATTTCTTTTATTGGCGGCTGTTATGCCAATCGTATTCTCTCTAAATGCCAAAGCCGGTAAACATTGGGTTGCGACTTGGGCTACAGCGGAACAAGTCGTGGAAAAACATAACTGCCCTCCGGCACCATATCTGGCAAACAACTCACTAAGACAAATAGTTCAAGTATCTATTAGCGGAAAGAGAATCCGTATCAAGTTTTCAAATGAGTTCAGCGAAGGTCCTGTTACTATCAATGCCGC
>CAYOGG010000060.1:0-8145 GCA_964403455.1 uncultured Bacteroidaceae bacterium
ATAACTATCTCGGTCTGGCAAATCATCCTGAAGTAAGAAAAGCTGATGCTGAAGCTGCTGCAAAATACGGCTTGGGGGCTCCTATGGGTGCACGCATGATGTCAGGAAACACCGATCACCATATAAAATTCGAAAAAGATTTTTCTGAGTTTATAGGTAAACCTGCCGGTATGTGTCTTAACTTCGGCTATCAGGGAATGATCTCAATTATTGATGTTCTGACCAGTCGTAAAGACGTTATTGTTTACGATTCCGAATCACATGCCTGCATACTTGACGGTATGCGTCTAAGTTTGGCAAAACGTTTTGCTTTCCGTCACAATGATATGGATAGTCTCGAAAAACAGCTTAATCATGCTTGCAAATTAGCTGATGAACAGGGAGGCGGTGTACTTGTTATAACCGAAGGTGTTTTCGGCATGGCAGGTGACTTAGGTCACTTGGACGGTATTGTAGCACTGAAACAGAAATATCCGTTCCGCATTCTTATTGACGATGCTCACGGATTCGGCACAATGGGAGCAAACGGCCGCGGTACTGCAGAGCACTACGGAGTTACAGATCAGATTGACGTTATATTCGATGCTTTCGCCAAAAGCATGGCCAGCATAGGCGGTGTCGTAAACTCCGAACCGGAGATCATTGATCACTTGCGTTGCAATATGCGTTCTCAGATATATGCAAAATCTCTTCCTCTGCCATTGGTTATCGGTAACCAGAAGCGTTTGGAGCTCATTAAATCACATCCTGAGTATCGTGAGCACTTATGGGAGGTTGTAAATGCACTTCAAGACGGATTCCGTTCGGAAGGATTTAATATTGGTGAAACCGAATCTCCTGTTACACCTGTTTACTTTGAAGGAGGTGTAAACGAAGGTACAAATGTTGTAGTTGACCTCCGTGAAAATTACGGAATATTCTGCTCAATAGTTACCTACCCCGTTATCCCTAAAGGTCAGTTGATGCTTCGTATCATTCCTACCGCATCACATACATTGGATCAGGTTAAACGTACTATTGAAGTATTCAAAGAAGTCAAATCCAAACTTGACTCAGGTTTCTACTCAGGAGGTATTCAGAATATGAATGTTTTTAATAGGAACAACGCATAACAAGTTTCTTGTCAAGACAATCATTACCCAAACTAAATGATGAAATATCAATTAGTGTGCAAAAAATGCGGCAAAGTCATAGGTGACTTTGCCGATTGGTTCAGACAAGACCAGTTGTGTATATGCGGAAGCAATTATGCCGAAGTTGTTTACACGACCGATTTTCATGAGTTGGACCGTCTTTGTGCTACAGACCAAACTCCAAAGAACTTCTACCATTATTTTGATTTTCTTCCGCTGAATGATAAAAATAATATTGTCAGCATGGAAGAAGGAGCTGTTCCTATTGAAAAATGGGTTTTTTTGGAAGAATATGCGGCAAAAACCTATGGTATAAATTGTAATGTTGTAGTTTGTCGTAACGATATGAATGGCGGTACCGGCACCTTTAAAGATATTGCCGCATCACTTGCCGCATCAATTTTCAAAGAGTATGGTGTAAAAGAGTATTGTCTTGCTTCTACAGGTAATGCCGGAGCATCATACAGTACATATCTTGCCAAAGCAGGAGTTAAATTCAACCTCTTTTCACCTTCAGATATGTATAAAGAGTCTCAAGACACAATACGTGCCACAGGACAAAATCTGATAGTATGCAATGGAAATTACGGAGTGGCTAAAAATGAAGCTGCCGATTTTCATAAAAAGAACCACGTAATGATATCTGCCGGAAATATAGATCCTATACGTGTTGAGGCCAAAAAGACTCTTGTCTTTGAATGTCTGCGTCAATTGGAGCGTATTCCTGATGTATATATGCAAGCTGTAGCAGGTGGAACCGGCCCCATCGCCTTCAAAAAAGGTTTTGATGAAATAAATAAAATACATCCCCGGTATAAAATGCCACGTATGTTACTTGTTCAGCAAGACGAATGCGATCCTATGGTAAAAGCTTGGGAATGGGCTGAAGAGAATAATTTCCCGGAAGGTTATGAAAAGCATTTTCCTTCAATAGATACAAAAACAAAGATCTCCATATTGTCCGCGGGCACACCCGGAATGTACCCTATCGTAGGTCCGATGGTCCATGACAGCAATGGATCTTTCCTTCGTGTTAAAGAAGCCGAACTTCCGGAATACGGCCGTATCATATTGAAACATCTTGGAATATGCATGGGTCCGGCATCTGTTGTCTGCTTTGCCGGTTTTTATGAAGCCCTTAAAGAGAATAAAATAAAAAACGGAGACTTGGTGCTTCTCAATCTCGGTGAAGGTTCAGACCGTGCAAAATGGTTCCGCGATGAAGTAGAAAAGAATTGATTATAATGAATAAATTTCAAGATAAGGTTGTTTGGATTACAGGCTCTTCATCAGGTATTGGTGAAGCAACTGCATATCGTTTTGCTTCAGAAGGGGCAAAACTCATTCTTACAGCATTAGAGACTGATGTTTTAGAACGCGTATCAGCCCACTGCAAAGAATTAGGTTCTCCGGAAGCAAAAGTATTACCATTTGATCTATCTCATAAGGATCGGGTTGAGGAGTTGGCTGAGAATGCATGGAATTTATTCGGTCACGTAGACATCTTCTATAACAACGCAGGTATTAGCCAACGTGGAAAGACTATTGATACGGAGATGCGCGTTATCAACAAGGTTATGGATATTGACTTCTTTGCACCTGTCATTATGACTAAGATTATCCTGCCCAAAATGATTGCGTATGGAGGCGGTCAATTAGTAGTTACTACCAGCATAAACGGACTGTTCGGTTTCCCCATGCGTTGTGCATATAGCTCTGCCAAGCATGCTCTATACGGTTTCTTCGAGACCATCGAAGCAGAATACTATAATGAAAATATTCGTGTCACAATAGTCTGTCCCGGACGTGTCCAGACAAATATTTCATTCTACGCTCTTGAAAAAGACGGTAAACAGCACTCAAAAATGGATGCAGGTCAGGCATCCGGCTGTACTCCGGAAGAAGCTGCGCGTAAAATAGTACGTGCTGTTTATCACAAAAAAAGAGAAGTGTATGTAGGTAGAAAAGAGTTACTGATGGTTTACATTAAACGCTTCTTCCCTGCCCTTTGCGCAAAGATAGCTCGCACCATCAAATCAATGTAATACTTATAATTCATAAAAAACTCCGTTAATCAAAAGACTAACGGAGTTTTTTTATTTCTCCTTGTGTAGAGAATCTAAATAATCCTTTATGGCAATAGCTGCACTTCGGCCGTCGTTAATTGCATCTTGAATACTCATTGGACGTTTGCATGAGCCACTGGCAAATAAACCAGGCTTACCTGTTTCATTATCGTAAAGATGCGGATTGAGCGTCTTGATAAAACCGTAGTCACCGCATATCTCACATGACTTGCCTAATGCAATAGTACCATCGGAAGCCTCCATTCCAACCATAAGTACAAGCAAATCCGTTGTCATCTTTAGCGGCAATCCCATAAGAGTATCTTCTGATTTAAGCTGAATACGACCGTCAAAGGTAGCAGCTGCTTCAGATATTCTACCACGCACAAAACTGACTCCATATTTCTCTTGCGAGGTCCTATACATCTCCTCAAAACCTTGCCCCCACATTCTCAAATCCATATAGAATACCGATACTTCGGTTTTTGGCAACATCTTTTTTACCTCAATGGCCTGTTTCACAGCTGTGACACAGCAAATTTTCGAGCAATAATTGTTTCCCGATTTCTCGTCACGCGAACCTACACACTGAAGAAAAGTAATGCGCTGAGGGATATCCCCATTGGCATTGGTTATCTGTCTGTACTTAATCATCTTCTCCATTTCAAGGGAAGTGATAACACCCTTATAAATACCATATCCTAATTCTTCCTTACGACGGGCATCAAAGATACTGTATCCGGTGGAAATCAAGACAGTATCTACCATATATGACTGATTCTTCGCATCTATCAACTTCCACTCCGTTCCGTACCATTTCACATCAACGATCTCAGTATCGGAAATCAGAGTAATCAAATCAGTCAAAAGTTTACCATTGAGTTCATCAGCAATCTCTGAGGCGGACTGAAAGTTGGGAAATAAATAAGCCTTATCCGTAAGATTCTTTAGCGGACTGGATGATTTCTCAAACATAAGTACCTCTACACCGTTCTTTGCCAAAATAGATGCAGCCTCAATACCTGAAGGTCCCGCACCAATAACAGCTATCTTATTCATATATTATTCTGCTTTTCTGAGTTAAACAAGAAGATTACCCGGTTTCTCCGGGGTACGGAGAATCTTTCCGGATGCTGCATTATATTTCTCCTTTGGATCGTATGGGATACCTATCTTATCCAATAGCCGCTCCGACTGAACCTGGTGAATCTGCAAACCAAGTTCCCATGGATTATAACCTAGTAATAGGCCTGTCATCTCTTCATAAGTCAATACGGGAATACCGAATCCCTCACGGTCATAGGTTTTATGTTCCATCTCAGCAATAGTATATTGCCAGCGATCAATGAACATAGAACAACCGGGACAATTCGAGACTATGAAATCCGGTTCAAAAGGCTCCATCGACTCTAACTTCTTCTTCGTATTTGAAACCGAATATCCACGATTCTCCTGAATCAGATATTGACGAAAACCGAACCCGCAACAGTGGCGACGTTCAGGATAATCAATAACCTCACCTCCCCAAGCCTCTATCATACCTGCCAATACATAAGGAAATTCAGCTTTGCCCACCCCCTTATCAGGAAATATCTTAGCATAATGGCATCCTATATGTTCAACAACACGTAAAGGTTTACCGGTAAAACGGTTCACTAATTTGTACTTCATTAGTTTCTGAAGATCAAAACGGAACTTATAAATAACATCTGAAGGGTGAGCAATATTTTTTGGAAGTTTAAACTCTCTTTTACAGGCTTTCCAAAGATTTTCTCTGGTCGCATCCAAAAGTTCGGGATGTTCCTGCCACATATGAACCATCTCTGAAAATACTCCGAAAGATGTTACACATGAAGGTACGTAGTTCTCATAACCACGCTCCGTCATAAGCGAAAACAGACGAGCTACCACCGTCATAGTAGTTTCTAACGGTACTATATCTGTATGATAACCTATTCCCGTGCACGTATGCTGACGAAAATCATCAAAAACATCTTTACCTAACTCTTCACTGAGTATTCTGAGAAATGCAGCCTCCGAACCCGGAAAGAATGTTTGGCGTATGCAACTTCTCTCATAAAAGTAATGGTCATCAGCAATATTCTTCTGATATTCGTTCCAAAATCTGTTTGCCATAATTCAAATCACATTATCAAGTTATTTGCTACTACCTCCGAAATATCCTGAACCGGATACTCTTTTGTTGCATGCATGAATGATTTCTTACACATAGGACATGCCGTAATGATGGCATCAACCTTTTTATATGTAAGATTCTTTAAAGCAGCATTACGTATCTTAGTCTGTTCTTCTGTAGAAATAACAGTATTACCCAGATTGAACCCACAACAGATACTCTTCTCTTTCTGATATTTATTCTTTTGCAATGATGTCACTTGTCTCAAAACATTACGAGGCTGTTCGAACACTCCGCATCCGCGTCCCAATTCACAAGGATCATGATAAGAAACCTTTCTATCATCCTTACGAACCTTTATTCTCCCCTCTTTCAACAACATCTCAATATATTCGGTATGATGAATCACTGGAATAGAAAAATTATACTCTTTCTTGAACGACTGATAACAAATAGGACATGAAGTGACAAGCATGGTAGCACCGGAATTCTCTATCATTTCCGAATTCTTCTGTCTCAACTCGGCAGCTTGGTTCAGAAAACCCTGTTGCTGAAGAGGACGACCGCAACAGATGGAACGCTGCTTGTCCATGTACCAATATTTCTGTCCTGCCGCCTCAAAAATTCTCTCCATTGACTCCGTTATACCCGGAGTAAGATGAGACATACATCCTCCAAAATATGCAATACGCCCAATTGCATTAAACGGATACTTGGTTCTGTCAATGTACGAATAATTACCTATGGTATCAAGAGTTCCCTTATCTCTGTACATACGTCTGATGGAACTTAAGTCAATACCCACGGGACAGTCAGAAGTACAACGGTCACACATCAAGCAGTTATCTGCAATAATCTTCAAACGGCTACTGCGATCCTGATTTCTGATGGAGCGAATCAAATATACAGACTGAACCTCATGATTATCCAATTCCTTATCCAATGGACAACCTTCAATACATATCCCGCAACGAGAGCATGCATTCAGTTCAAAATAAGTATAACCTGTCTTTACAGCACTCTCTTTCATCCCTATCTTCCTGAAATAAATCAAAAACAGTTCGGTAAAGATATGCATGTATCTGGTGAACGGTAGTGTAATGAAAAACACAGCCAACATAAGCGAATAAAACATCCATAACGATGCTTCCATACCTCTGACTATCATAGGATCAAAAAGATTTCCCACTGCTTGAGTAAGGAATCCTCCGTTTCCGTATAGACTTGCGGTTACAGACTCAGCCAACAAACGCAGCGGGAATATACTCCATAATGAAAATTTGGAGAACCTATCGATTATGGTATGTTTAGTAGTTCGACGTACACCGTAAAACCTTGAATAAAGAATCTTTATTATAGCCATAGTCAGGCCGAGAAATACATAAAGCAGCAATCCGTCCATAAGATCACTGTATGTTTTAGCCTTCTTAAAAGACGGAGGAGTCTCGTGAATAAAATACCTATAAAAAATAGATATATAGAAAGGATGCCGGTAATCAATACGTGCCATGCCTTTATCAGTCTCAACCGTCATTCTTCTTTCAGGAGTATATGGCTTCTCTTTTTCAATAACATACCAGTCACCCTGTTTTTCCAAATCATGAACTCTTTGCAGAGACTGTTCCTGACGTAACGAAACAAAAGTTTTACTGCTCTCGATAGAGCCCACTACAATCAATAGAAACCATCCGAAGGCATAAGCCTGATGCATTATCCCGAGCATCACATTCTTTTTAAAAATACTCACATGAAGCAGCCCCTCTCTGATCATCTCCCAAATGGCCGGAATTATCTTCCATGAAAACCAATTACGACGTATAACACGTCTCTGAGTATCATCAAAACGCCTTATCCAATGAATGTACTTATAGACACAAATAATCAATAGGAGAATCACACCTATCAGGAAGGGTATGACAAAACTGCTATATGGAAATATAATAATCTTCATAATCAATATTATTCATTTTCAAGTAATGCTCTCATATTGACGATAAGAGAACGTAGATTGACACCGCGCGGACATACCAAGGTACACTTACCACAAAGCATACATGCTTTCAACTCATTGGCCAGCATATCATATTCTCCACGACGAAAACCGGTATGAATCTTTCGAATATTGAAATCGGAGAATTGGCGTGCAGAACATGTTGCCGAGCAACAACCACACTGAAAACAGAGGTTAAATGAAGGAACCTTTTCCAATAACTCCTTATACTTTTTAAGCGAGACTTTATCCAAATTCTCAGCCCTTGTCTCTTTTATGGCAAAACCGAAATCAGGCATAACAAATACTATTTTTTATCTTTTCCAAGAAGCATATCACGTAAATCCATGCCACCTGTCACCTCAAAAATTTTCCTTAACTCGTCCATCGTCTCAGGTGAAATGGTACGCAAGGCACCGGCACCTTCTCCATGATAATTGGCACCAAACTTGGGTGCCACTTCCTTGATATTCTTAACATACCACTCCCAAACGGGTCCCTGTTCCGGGTGTTTCGCCGGTGGTACCCTATCCGGATGAACACAGTAGCCTATTTCAAGAATATTCTGCCCCACACCCGCCATAATATCTATTTGCTGACGGCCGAATTTACTATCTTTATAATAGCCCATTTCCTGAGATACTTTTCTGAGAATATTGATAACCGCCCCGGGTACATTACCACGTGGACATCGTGTTTTGCATGAGAGACATTGACCGCAATACCAGATAGTATCGGAGCGCAACAGCTTCTCCACTTCATCCTCATCGCCTCTCTGAACGGTATCACATATGCGACGCGGATCATAATCATAGAATT
>CAYOGG010000061.1:0-8016 GCA_964403455.1 uncultured Bacteroidaceae bacterium
TTGATTGAAATAAACATAATCTCCACTTGCATCAATCTTATCTTTCAGATTAGTTAATTCAACTTTCCCAAATCCCTCAACTATACCACTAGTATCATCATAATAAAGACTGTCACCGACAACTTTCTTAAGGCCTTTATCTTGAGTCAGTACCGATCTGTCCAACAAAATCGCACTTTTATTATTAGTATTGAATCTACCATGCCTCGTATTAATGACATTCTCATCACTTACTATAGTTGTCGGACTTGTAAAATAAGCCAAACGATAATCCGTATCATAATATAGAGTATCAGACGTCATCGTATAATCAGGGCTTTCCAACCTGACATCATTGATAAAAGTGGCAAGCTTTAATACGGTTTGATATTGACCGTAATCAGCAGTCAATGTATTCTTATCGTCAAGCAAAGTTCCCCTATTTATGAAATAGGCAAGATCCAGATTTCTGTCATAATTTAGGCTGTCTGTAAGTAAAACCATATTGCGATTCTCCAAACGGACGTTATCACGAACCTTTGCAATTTTTAGATTACCATCATAAGAGGCTGAATCACCGAACAAAAAAAGCGTATCGCCTTGCTCCATTCTGACATTATCGTAAGCATTAAATGAGTTCGACTTTTGATAAAACAGAGCACTGTCACAATACATATACATACTGTCGTGACGGAATGTCACATTTCCTACAAGAATCTGAGCATCAGGATTAATACTCTTATTAAACTTAGTGACATCAGCATTAATCAGATAAACAAAATTAGATTTTATCTGTGCCGTATCGGCTACAGAACCTGTAGAATCGGCAGGTAGCTCATCTTTCTGTATTGCAAGAACATGTAATGCCATAAAGAAGAATAGCACTGCAGACAATATATACTTTGAGTTATATCTCATTTAAGAATTAATGTTGCCCCCATCCGGGATACTTGAATTCACAATCGTTCCAACCTTCATTAATTTTCACATAGGTGATACGTTGTTTTTCCTTTATCCATTTTTCAATTACTTCCGTTCTCTTTTTCTCAAGTACTATATCCTGAAGAATCTGATAATCATCCGCCATTGTCGCTTTATGACCGGTAACCTTACTCTTCAGTTTAACTATTGCACATACCTTTTTCCCATTAGTCATTTGCATTACAAAAGGACTGGATATCTCTCCTACGTGCATATTATTTACCACCTTCGCAACATCTTGAGGTAACTGTTGCATCTCAAATTTTGAGATTGTCATCCTATTGTTCTCAGAACGAAAAGTCATCAAGCCCTTATTGTTACGAGTATCCTTGTCCGAAGAGATATATGTAGCTCCCTCTTCGAAAGTAAACTTAGAGTTTCTAATATCATCGGATATCGAATCAAGTCTGAGCAAACATTCATCTATACTGGATTGCGGGACTTTGGGTTTTCTGAGTATATGTCTTACATTTACTCTATCTCCTCTTCTTTCTATAAGCTGAATAATATGAAATCCGTATTCAGTCTCCACAATTTTTGATACCTTTTTCGGATCCGTCAGATTAAATGCAACAGCCGAAAACTCCGGAACCATATCTCCTCTTCCCATAAATCCGCATTCTCCACCTCTTCTTGCCGAACCCGTATCCTCAGAATACAGTAATGCCAATGTTGAGAATTGGACCTCTCCGGACTGAATACGTTCAGTATAATCTCTTAGTTCAGCTTTAACCTCATCTATATCAGCTTGCGGAATCTTAGGTTCTATAGTTATTATCTGAACCTCTACCTGAGTAGGTACATATGGAATATCGTCTGCCGGCATCTCCTTAAGATAACGACGCACCTCTGAGGGCGTTACTGTGACTTTACCTGTGATTTTTGATATTACAGAACCGATAATAATCTCATCTTCTATGGATTCATACATTTTTTCTCTGATCTGGGACATACTCAGATTAAAATATTCCTCAATCTTTTCCATGCTCCCAAGTTGAGAAGCCAAGGATTGAATTCTATAATCCAACTGCTGATTTACCTCAGATGGAGTGGCAACAATACTGTCTAACTTCGCTTGATTCAGATACAGTTTATTGACAGCCAACTCTTCAGGAATAATACAATAGGGGTCGCCATCCCATTTCTGACCGTTAAGTTGCTCTTGCTTACGGGTTTCCTCAACTTCCGATTTGTATATGGCCTCATCACCTACAATCCAAGCAACCTCATCTATTACATTGTCTTGTGATTGTATTTTGTTATTCACAAATAACATAGACAGCAACATTAGTGTCATTATCACTCGATTGATTTTCATTTTTTCTTGTTATGGAATATTATTATATCTTTATCAAGTGCACTCTTGTAAAGCTCATCCTTGATCTGCTGCATATAGGATACCTCTTTGTTATTCATCAACAAATCTCTGATTTTGCCTGTTGCACTTTCTACAGGTTCATAGCTTCCTTTTGTAATATATTCACTGACATTCAGCAGATAAATATATTGTTCATCATTGAACTCCAAACTGTATTGTTTATTCAGCATATCCTCCAATGGGATATCTAATGGAGGCAATAACATCTCGATATCGGATACAGAAAGCCATCGGTCATAAAAAAACTCATATCTGACAGCGTATTTTATACTGTACTTTTCTATCTCATCAAAAGCATCATTACCACTCTGCTTATACCAGGTCTTTATTTTACCGATATTAGGAGCAGATAACGGAATCTTCAGAAACAGACCTTTTATCATAGGCTCATTCAGAACAAACAGCCTCAGATTGTTATTATAAAAATCTTTTATATCCTGATCTGATACTTCTTTGTCAATCTTCTGTTCTATCAATCTCTGTTGATATTCATGAAGAATCAAAGACCTCCGGTAATTTTCAACCAATTGATCTATTTCTTTTGTATCGGGAATATTCCGGACTGCATTTTTGTAGAACAGCATCTCTGCAATCCAATTCTTTATATACCTTTCTGCAAATTCGGCACTATCTTCATCGGTACAATCCAAAGGCAAAACCTTCTGTAAATCTTCAGAATATAACACATTGCCTTCTACCTCAACCAAAGGAGTCTTACCGGCACTATCGTTTACAAAAGTTTTCTCTCTACAAGAAGCCAATGCAGAAAGTATTAATAACCCCGCAAATATACCTTCTAAACGGAGTTTTCTGAAATTGCAGATATACAGATTCATTATAAACTTATGGCATTACAGAGAATAAGACCTTTTTATTGATTTTATAATGATATTTCTTTCTAAGGCTTTTTATCCACTGATTCTCCAATTGGTTCTGGTAATCATTTACTACAGAACTTGCTACTTCCTGATATTCTTCAGGGGAATCGGTAACATACCCTAAATAATTCACATAAGGATATCCTTCAATCGATTTTGCTTCACCTTCACCGAATACATATTTATCTACAAAACCGAGTTTACCCTTTTCTACCGGACCGCTGATTACCTTAACTACAACAGAACTTTTATTCAATTCCGCAATTTTGTCAGGCCAATCTTTCATCGGGACATCTTTCAACAACGATTTAATATCATTATACACCTGTTCACTTGTACAGAAAAAGAGCATCCCTTTAAATCTTGGGGCAACGAACTTATAATCGGTCTTATGTGCATCAAAATACTTTACCAATTCAAGTGAGTCTTTAGATGCTTTCTCCCAAACCTCTCTATTACTTATTTCAAATAGCAATAATCCGTCATAATACTCTCTTGAGATATTTCTAAATTCAGGATTCAGTTCTTCAAGCAAGCTATCCACACGAACCAAAGCATCTTTTCCAGATAGGTTCCATCCCATATCTTTAGAAATCTTTTCAGCCTTTTTCTCTTTTGATTCTTCATAAATGCCCTGTTCCTGCATCCACCGGTAAATATCATCTCTATGATCATTGTAATCACCGAAGTCTTTTTTCCCGGTAACATACAATATAAGATAGCCTGCGTCACAGAAGAATGGCATAGACATTTCACCCTCTTTCATTGAAAAAGCATAATCTGCCATAGAAGGATCAAGCTGCACCTTAGAAACCCAACCTATAGTTCCTCCATCACTTGCGGAAGCATCATCGGAAAAAGCCTCTGCCACTCGCCCGAAATTCTCTTTGTTCGATAAAAGCCCGTAAATAGAATCAATTCGCAACTTAGCAGCTTGAATATCCTCATCAGAATCACCCTTCGGAACAACCGATATTACATTCAATAATATTATTCCATCAGGTCCGACATCCTCGGCAGACATTCTGAATGTCTCACGTGCCACACTCTCCAAATATACGGAATCTATCAAATACGACTCCGCTAGGATATCGCGGTACTGTTTAAACTCATCAAGAAAAGACTTCGTCTTATCTATCCCTGCTGCCTCTGCTGCCTCAACCTTCATCTTATAATTGATGAATAGATCAGCATACTCTTTCAAGGTCTCATTTGTTGATTCAACGCCGGTGAAATTCTTTGAATAAAAATATTCGAATTCTGACTTTGAGATACTTTTACCATTGATTTTCATTATCTCCGGATCTTTCTGCGCATAAACCGATAACGACGATGCAAAAAGACTAACGACAAAAAAAAGTAAGGATAATCTTTTCATAACTATTATATTATTCGTAACGACTATAATTGGGAGCTTCACTGGTAATAGCAACATCATGAGGATGACTCTCGTTCATTCCTGCACCGGTTATTTTCACAAACCTGGCATCATGAAGTTTTTCAATATTTGAGGCTCCGCAATATCCCATTCCGGAACGCAAACCTCCTGCCAACTGATATACCACCTCAAACAATGTTCCTTTATATGGGACACGAGCTGCAATTCCTTCCGGAACAAGTTTCTTTGAATCCGACTGGTCTGCCTGAAAATAACGATCCTTTGAACCATTTTCCATTGCCTCTAACGAGCCCATACCACGGTAGGATTTGAATTTACGACCGTTAAATATAATCGTTTCACCGGGAGATTCTTCAGTACCTGCGACCAATGAACCGAACATGACAGAACTACCGCCCGCAGCAAGTGCCTTTACTACATCACCTGAATAACGAAGTCCGCCGTCAGCAATAATGGGAACACCGGATCCTTTTATAGCCTTTGAAACATCATAAATCGCAGAAACCTGAGGTACACCAATACCGGCTATAATTCTGGTTGTACAAATTGAACCGGGACCTATTCCCACTTTTACGGCATCAGCTCCTGCATTTACCAACATTTTTGCAGCTTCTCCGGTAGCAATATTTCCGACAACGATATCAATATTAGTATATCTTGACTTTGCTACTTTTAATATCTCAACAACCGATTTTGAATGTCCGTGTGCCGTATCAATAACAATAGCATCAACACCTGCTTCAACTAAAGCTTCTATTCTATCGATAGAATCTTTCGTTACACCTACACCTCCGGCTACTCGTAATCTACCCTTAGCATCCTTGCAGGCTAAAGGTTTGTCTTTTGCCTTTGTGATATCTTTATATGTAATAAGGCCGATAAGTTTACCCTTGTTGTCAACTACAGGCAATTTTTCTATTTTATACTCCTGCAAAATCTGAGAAGCCTCCTCCATATCTATCTGTTGATACGTTGTGATGAGATGTTCTTTAGTCATTACATCATCTATCTTAGTATCGGGATTACGTTGGAATCTAAGATCTCTATTTGTTACGATACCACATAATGTGCCATCTTCCTCAACAACAGGAATACCACCAATATGATACTCTGCCATAATAGCTAACGCATCACGTATGGAGTTCTCACGATGAATTGTAATAGGGTCATATATCATGCCATTCTCCGCTCTTTTTACGATAGCAACCTGACGAGCCTGATCCACTATTGACATATTCTTATGAATAACACCGATACCCCCTTCGCGAGCAATAGCTATTGCCATTCTTGACTCAGTAACAGTGTCCATGGCAGCAGTTACAAAAGGTAGATTCAAAGATATGTTTCTAGAGAACTTTGAAACCAAAGATACATCACGAGGTGTTACTTCAGAATAGGCCGGGATCAGCAGCACATCATCAAAAGTCAAACCTTGCATCACCACTCTATCTTCCAAAAATGACATATACTTTTTTAATTGATTATATATTAATTTCCCATCTCAGAGAGAAACTTGATTCTTACCAGACGAATCTCTTCTTCCGAATAATCATCTCCCAATTCGTCAATGGCATCATCCATTTGATCAGTTTCAGATTCTTTGAAATAATCATAAATATCTCCTGCACGATCATCGTCCATTGCACTCTCAATGAAATAATCAATATTCAATTTCGTGCCTGAATAAACAATTGTTTCAATCTCGGAAAGCAGCTCATCAAAATCCAGTCCCTTACTATCAGCCAAATCATCAAGCGCAACTTTACGATCTATCGCCTGTATTATGCTGACCTTTAACTTAGACTGATTAGCTACTGTACGTACACGCATATCCTCCGGACGCTCAATCTCATTTTCTTCTACATGACGTTTTATCAGATCTATGAATTCCTGACCATAGCGTTTAGCCTTTCCCGCACCGACACCGGTTATATTCTGTAACTCATCCATCGTAATAGGATAAGTTGTAGCCATGGCCTCAAGAGAAGGATCCTGGAAAATAACATAAGGAGGTAACTGCAAATGTTTGGATATCTTCTTTCTTAGATCCTTTAACATGGAGAACAACTCCGGATCTACTGCAAAAGTACCTCCTCCACGCATCGGCCCTTCCGTTTCATCATCCTCATAGTCTTTGTCTTCAACTATTTTAAATGACTTTGGGTTAGCCATAAATTCCCTACCTTCATCCGTTATCTTAAGAAGACCGTAATTTTCAACATCTTTCTCAATATATCCCGCTATCAATGCTTGACGGATAACAGCATTCCAAGTTTTTTCCTCTTCATCCGAACCGGAACCGAAAACATCCAGATCATCATGCATGTGATCTTGTATCTCCGATAACTCTTTACCCATCAACAGATCAATGATATAATCGGACTTAAAGTTCTCCTTTACCGCGGAAATAGCTTCCAAAACAGTTGTGAGCAAACTTTGAGCCTCAATCTGTTTCTTTGGATTAAGACAATTGTCACAATTACCACAATTGCACTCTTCATATATCTCACCAAAGTAGTGTAACAGAAGCTTTCTTCTACATACAGATGATTCACAATATGCTGTGGTTTCCTGAAGAAGTTGTCTGCCGATATCCTGTTCTGCCAAAGGTTTGCCTTCCAAAAACTTTTCTAATTTCTGGACATCCTTATTGTTATAAAACGCAATACATTGTCCTTCTCCTCCATCACGACCTGCACGGCCTGTCTCCTGATAATAACCTTCCAGACTCTTTGGAATATCATAATGAACCACATACCTCACATCCGGTTTGTCAATACCCATTCCGAATGCTATCGTTGCAACGATAACATCGATCTTCTCCATTATGAATGCATCCTGAGTCTTTGAACGTGCTGAAGCATCCATGCCTGCATGATACGGCAATGCAGATATATCATTAGCCTGCAGCACCTCAGACAATTCCTCAACTTTCTTTCTGGAAAGACAGTATATTATACCTGATTTTCCTGAATTCGCTTTAATAAAACGGATTATATCCCTATCGACATTTTTTGTTTTGGGCCTTACCTCATAATAGAGATTAGGCCTATTAAATGATGACTTGAAATCCACTGCGTCCTGAATACCCAAACTCTTCTTTATATCATCACGCACCTTATTTGTGGCAGTCGCAGTCAATGCAATGACAGGCGCATTACCTATTTCATTGATAATCGGACGGATTCTACGGTATTCCGGTCTAAAATCATGTCCCCATTCCGAAATACAATGGGCCTCGTCAATGGCATAAAAAGAGATCTTAATATTCTTAAGAAATTCGACATTATCTTCCTTTGTAAGTGATTCGGGAGCTACATAAAGGAGTTTGGTTTTACCTGAAAGTATATCCGATTTAACCTGATCAATGGCTGTTTTACTTAATGAAGAATTAATAAACT
>CAYOGG010000062.1:0-2748 GCA_964403455.1 uncultured Bacteroidaceae bacterium
GCAGACCTTAAAGCCGTATCTCCACTTGTAATAGGAGCTGCAATAACACCGAGAATCGCCAATATACCACCGGCAGTGCCCAGCCAACTCTTAGAGATATTCATAACTATCTGACCTGTTCCGTCTGATGTGCCGTGATCTTGAAAATATGCAGTGGCGGCAGCAGCCCAAACCAAAGCTACAATGCCTTCTGAAACCATTGCGCCGTAGAAAACGAAACGTCCGTTCTTCTCATTCTTAATACAACGTGCCATTAAAGGAGACTGAGTGGCATGAAATCCGCTTATGGCGCCACAAGCAATAGAGATGAACATCATGGGAAATATCGGATGAGTCTCATATTTGGTTCCGAAACCGTTCCACATCTCAGGCAGTTCAGGACGATTTACAAATAGTGCAACCATTATTCCGAATGCCATAAAAAGCAGTGCAAATGCAAATATCGGATAGAACTTACCGATAATCTTATCAATGGGGAACAATGTGGCTGAGAGATAATATATAAATATCACAACAATCCAGAAATACACATCCAAAGATCTCGGAGTAAGATTTGCCAACAAGTCTGCAGGTTGAGAAATAAACACGGCTCCCACTAATACCATCAAAACCATTGTAAAGACGGTTACCACCTTTTGTATTCCCAAACCGAGATAACTGCCTATCAGTTGAGGCAGGTTTTCTCCTCCGTTACGCATGGATATCATACCTGCCAAGTAATCGTGTACTCCTCCGGCAAAAATAGTTCCGAAAACAATCCACAGATATGAAGCGGTACCGAACTTGGCTCCCATAATCGCGCCGAAAATAGGTCCTAACCCCGCAATATTCAGGAATTGAATCATATAAGTTTTCCATGTTGGCATGGCTACATAGTCCACTCCATCGGCCTGAGTCAACGCCGGAGTTTTTCTGGACTCGTCATAACCGAACATACGGGAGATATACCTGCCGTAAATCAAGTAGCCGACTACCAATACGACAAGAGCAATTGTAAATGTTATCATAACTATCGGATCAACCTAATATCTGCTCCGAATGGGCCTTGGTATCAACCTTGTCAATGATTCTGACACATATTCCATTTTCATCGAATATAAATGTCTTACGGAGAGTTCCCATGCTAATCTTTCCGTAATTGTTTTTCTCTCCCCAAGCACCCAACATTTCCAGAATACTGTGATCCGGATCAGACAGAAGTATGAAGGGCAGTTCATATTTCTTAGTAAACTTAATATGAGACTCAATAGAGTCCGTACTGACTCCCATTACCTGATACCCAAGCGCAAGAAAACGCTTATAGTTGTCACGCAGATCACATGCCTCAGCCGTACAACCCGGGGTGTCATCCTTGGGATAGGCATATATAACTGTCATTTTTCCAATAAGGGCATCTGACGAATATTCCTTTCCATCATGTCCCATTGCCGTAAATTTCGGCATCCGATCTCCAATTTTTAGCATATCGTTCGAGTTATTAAAAGGTGATTAAATAAGGTTACTTAATAAGGTCATTTACTTTAGATAACAATTTTGATGAAGGAATTGACTCGGAATCGGCAGGTACCAAATACCAGCGGACGGTATATGAAAGTGATTCACCGGGTTTCAGTTCCTTGTAGGCACCTTGACTTTCCAATTCGATATAGGTCTTACCGCTGTTCACATAAACCTGTATTTCAGCCTCCTCGGGAGCAGGTTGAGATGCTGTCAAATCCGGGAACTTTTTTACAAGCAGCAAATTGTTTCCGCAATATGCAAGCCAGCCCTTACCGTCGGCATTTATTTTACGGTTAGCGTTTCCCGCATCTGTCTTGTACCATGATGCACCGTATTCCTGTGTGAATGGGATGAGATTTGCCGGAGTGATGGCTTCTGAGGGCGCATCAAAAAATATCAGGCCTTCATTGTTCACACGGGTAATTTCCCAGGGAGCTACTTTTCTTATCTCTTCAGATTCATTAATTATGGAATATGTGATAACTATGGCATTGTCTTTTGCATCGGTCTTGAATTCCTTACGGATACGATATTTATATTTTTGAGATACCTGACCGGTCATAATTAATGAGGAAGGAGTCTGTTCTACCGTATAAGAGGCCTTGTCATATTCCTGAACAGGAGGCCAGTTCCACTCTTTCTGAGGACTCGTCCAAAAAGTGCTGCCGAATGCTTCTCTCATTGGGGATTGAGATATTATTTCCGAGTCATTGTACTTGTAGGAGAGAATCTTTGCTCCGGCGGCAGCATCAATTGTCATTGAAACGTCTCCAACCTGAATGCAGTATTTGGACTCACCCATATTTTTGATTACAGGCTCTGCCGCCTGCATAGTAAGGTTTCCCAGTGCAGCAGCAAATAAAAATGACGTAAGTATTCTTTTCATATCTATATTTAGTTTTTACAAAGATATTACTTGAAATGTAAAGATAGCACACATATTTAATTTATATCGTTATTTAGAAAACACAACATCGAATAATGACTTCTATCAGTATTATATAATATCAACTTTCAGACCTATATTCAAAGCTTTAGGGCTTCAATAACTCTGATATACACATGTAATGGCAAAAAGTATTGAGATTCACATCAGAACCTAAATAATCTTTAATGGTGACAAGATGTCACCGGTTGAAGCAAAAGTTTTAGCTCATTTCATAAATGGGATAATCTTCAATTATGACAATGCTAAAGTTTATGACAATGCGTTGTAGTTCCCTTCACAAATGGGATGATCTTCAATTG
>CAYOGG010000062.1:2848-7972 GCA_964403455.1 uncultured Bacteroidaceae bacterium
AGTTGTAGTTCCCTTCACAAATGGGATGATCTTCAATAGTATATAACTTATCGTATAATACACAATTGATTACAAGACTACTAATGCACAAAATTACACAAATCATCTATCATATTATAACACTTTCTTTATTTTTTCATTTCTAATAATGATTTACAAAGTTGAGCGTACTCTTCAGATACTTGAATTGTTTTTATCACGGGTTTCCCTTGTTTATTTTCTTTAGTCCCTAAATGATATATTGGTTTTGGTTTTACGTCAATTAGTTTAAGTCGGTGATCAACATTTATTCCAGGAATACCCAATTTAGAAAAGCCCAATTCCAGTATCATTCCATGTTTATCAAATATTTCAATGATTGCTTTACTAACAGCATTTTTCAATTTTCGATCATAGCTGACAAGATTACGGGTCTCGTTTATCAAATCAATAATTGATTTAGATGCTGTTTCAGTCAAGTATTTGAAATGAGCAATATATATACGTGTTTCTCTATAGTTATAAGATAAAAAAACCTTTCTATACTGTTCATTAATATCATTTTCCTTTGGTAATCCACAGGAAAATTTCAAAGTCATACTACTATTCTTTTTACCAAAACAACTTGAAAGATACTCAAAATCCCTTTCAAAAAGATTTACAAATCCAGCCAAACGGCTCAGCAATTCAATAGTTAATGAATGAATTCTATTAAGATGAACAAAATGGAGTTTGTTATCCAGCCAATTGTAATGGTCAATACTCTTACATAATTCGGCATATTTTTCTGAATGCTTATTCATAAAGAAGCTAACATCATTAGCGTAATCGGACCTATAATTTTTCCCCATTTTTCGTTGACGTTCTTTTTCTGTGATTTTCTTTTGGGCATCTTTCTTTATAGCTTCTTCCCAGTACGTATGCAACCGCTCTCTTTCTTTAATACTGTTTTCTATCGTATCCTTTCCAGATTTCCAGAATAAATAATCCGACTCGGATAGTTTAAATTCCGGCTTTAAAGAAACAAGTTTCTCCAGCATGGAAGCCGTACCATATTTACGACATATTTCTATTGCTGAATGGATCACTGGAGTTTTTTTGTCCTCTTGCACAAACAAATCGTCCCAATTTGTCACATCAGCTTCCTGAGCAATAAAAGGTACAATGGTTTTCATACTATTTTCAGCGTCACTATATAAATCCAGATAATTGGTTGGAATCTTGTCACAACTATACAGACACAACTCTATTATTTCAAAAATATAATCAAAAGGAAATTTTTCTGTGCTGCTTGCTTGATATTTGATAAATTCGTTGCGCAAGGTGCTTAAATGGTCGGCATCCAACAACTTGGCAAAGGTATAAAAAGCAATATGTTCAGGTTGCCCAGCATCAATACTTAGTGGTCGAATCGATAGGCATTGATCTCTTATTATAGTTTCATTTTTATTTAACCAATCAGCTCTTTGTTGTTTATTCAATTCACTGTTTATCTGAATTATTGGATTATTCACAAATGCCAAGTTATCCTGATTCAAGAATTTGTTGAATGCCGAAGCAAATACCTGCAATAAAAATTTCTCAAAATTATTCTTCTCTGTATGACTTTCATTTTTACTAATCTCCAGTATCCAATAGCTTTGGATGTATGCCATATACTGCTTAATGCTCTCTTCGGGTTTCATATCGCGAATAGCCTCAAAAGCATAAGCATTTGGTTTGTGGCTGTTAGATGCATATTCTCTATTGATACTTTTGATTTGATCAACGGTACTTGCAAAAGCCTTTCTGTCTTGTGTAAACCGGGGTAAAAAGAGATTATTGTAAATCAGTTTCATCAAATAATAGCGGGCATTGTAGACCTCCGGCTCAAATGTTTCAGTAGACAAATAGAAGTTCAACCCAAGATCATAAAAACCAGCATCTTTTTCGGCATTCTGATAATGTTGACCTTGTTTATGTACTTTCTTAAAACCAGGAGCAAATGGTACTGTAGGTCTATATAAAGAAAATCTAAAATTATTAAGCAATTGTAGAATATCAGACATAGAATAATAGCTCAATATACCTCCAGAAGCCATTTGTCGGGCAAAAGCATCCGGTAGTTGTTTAATTTCATTTTCCAGACATTCTTTAAACAAAGAACTTGAATAGAGAACATCTGGATGATCCGGATATTCAAAATGGGTAATATTAAAAATTCTATTTTGAGCTTCCTTTTTGTAATGTAAAATTTCATTCCTGATTTTTTGAACAGAGCCACGCAAAGCCCATAGGGTAGACATCTTCCTTTCAGAATCCGTAGGCAAATCCATGAGAAAGAATAGTCTAAATAAATACGGATCATACGTGCCGTTTTGTACACTGTTTTTATAATCGTTCTTACCAAGGATGTCTCTTTGCTGTGTTTTATCAACAATATTCCGGATATTGTTTGTGGCAAAAGCACATGCATCGAACATCTTAAGTTTCAATGCCTCATCTCGTTTAAGCGAGGAGAGGATATCACTATTTGTACATCCTTCATGCAAATGATGAATGGCTTTACCTTGTTGCAACAAGCGATTGCGTATAGCATTTATAAGTTGTTTCTTGATTATGGATTTGATGGTATCAGATTTGAGATAATAGAGGATATCTTCAACTGTATTTTTACGGTCAGATTGTTTTACCGAGAAATATCGTTCCAAATACTTTACTGCTTCTAGTTGGTAGGTGTAAAGAAAGACATCTTCCCGATTAGAGATATTCGGTTCTTCGCGACTTCCAAATATTTCTCGCTGATGTTCTTGGAGTGTATTCTTTAGTTCTCTATGAAACTCATTTTGAATTTCTTCGAAACCTGTTTTACGTTCATCCGCTTTTTTCACGCATTCATTGTAAGTCTCTTTTAGTTTTGCTGCAAGATTATCAGTTTGAAAGTACCTTTCACAGTCTGCTAAATCAATCTTTCCGTTTTTAGTAAATTCTTCTGACCAGGTATGTAATGCCTGTTGACGCTTGTTGTCTGTATTATCAGGAGCTATTTTGTTATATCGAATGGATTTCTTTAATGCCTCACTTTTTTGTTTAATAAACCATTCTTTCCAATCGTCATAGGGTTTCAAATCATCATAAGACTGATGTTCAACTGCCAGTTGAATTAATTGGCATAAGTTAAAACTAATAGGTTTGCTTGAATCTTTGGTTGGAAAATACTTTATCTCTCCACTAAATTTGTGGTTCAGAAAGGGTAAAACATTCTGTTCTAGAATTGTTTTTGGCAAAAATTTCTTTTTAAGAATATCAAGTATAATTTGATATTTTCTCTTTAACTCTTGAAGACTTTCATTCTTATTTGCCCTGATTGTTTCTTTTTTCACCAACGTCTTATTGAGAATGCTTAAAGCAAAATTATCCCGTTTTTTACCAGGAAGAATACATTCTGTTTGATCAAATCTATTTTCGGAGTCAAATATCAATGAACCCTTTAACGACTCTCGCTGCATAAGAACCATGACATCCTTGCCATTATCTTTTACTTTTACTTTAGTAACCCTCATACTCAATGCTATTTTTAATCATTAATTATACTTCAGTATATCCGATAAATTTATATTGATATCCAATTACCGATAGAAATCAGTTCAAAAACTATTTATCCTATTTTCCTTAGCCAAATAACTTCAGCAATGTCCATACAATCTTTATATTAGTATTATTCCATCGATTTTATTATCGATTCAATAAATACAATATCATCATCTTCCAATCCATACTTTGCATAGAGTTCTATATCTGCCAATAATTGCTCTAAATCGTGGCAGCCTTTCCCTCAATTATTTGCCCACCATTTGCCTCTCCTTTATACAAAGACTTAATGTGTAAAGATATTGATTTAATTGATATAATGTTATCGTAACGTATAAAAACAAAGGAGCGACATATTCACTAATAATGTACATAAAAAACGAGAGGCGACACCATAAAGCATCGCCTCTCAATAATTTGTAAACACTGGATTTATCAAAAACCGCCGCCGAAGCCGCCGCCACCAAAACCGCCGCCACCGAAGCCGCCACCGCCAAAATCTCCACCTCCGAAGTCACCACCCATCATCATTCCACCGCCGAAGCCGCCCATACTCATCTCGCTGACTTTACAACCTTTAGGAAGGGTAAACTTTGTAGCGGGAATCTGAGCATTTTCCTCGAAGTCAGATGCTGATTGTGTAGTAGTACCCCAATCACTTACCGACTCGGATTTCAATGGAATACCTTTATAGATGCAAATTGTGGTAGTAGTAGTCATTCCCATGGATGAGGTGTTTTTCATTGTGTACTTCTTACACTTCACACCGGCTATTTCTTCTTCACCCAGGTCCTTTATCTTATTCTTTTTTATTGCCTTCTCATCAAGATTCAACCAGTCTATCTGACCGATAGTACCTATTGAAGCGCCTCCCATGCCACCCATAAATGAGCCGCCTCTGCCGCCTCTGCCACCGAAGATAGGCATAACGGTTGCGGTGTTCTTCTTATCATTGATGGTGTATGTGGAGTCACCTATTGTTATTGTACGAGTCACACTATCTCCGAAGATAGTTTCTGAAGCTGTCTTGCGTCCGAAATCATCGAAATAGACCTTCTGAACCATGGAGCTCATGTCAATGGCTGCAGCACCACCACGCATACCGGGCATGCCTGCCATACCTCCGAAATCAGGCATCTCACCCATATCGGAAGATACTGTAATGACACCGGATTTCACTCCGAACAGAATCTCAGGAGCAACTTTCTTTTTTGCACTTGAAACAGAACACACGGCTGCGAACAGTAACAACGCTAACTGATACTTTTTCATTTTCTATATTTTTGAATTATTGATTATTAGAAATAGGCTTTCTTGAACAACTTTATTACTTATATACTCTCAAAGCAAAAATGTTAAGAGACACTTTGATTTTTCAACCAATTATTTACTAAGACTATGATATTTGCAAAACGATTAATCTCCTTAGCGATTTTGAGATAAAATTCTCTTTTATGTCACACTCAAAATGCATACCTTTGCGACGAACAAAACAAAAGCTATGAAGATACTTGTAACGGGAGCTGCCGGATTCATCGGATCAAAACTGGCATACCGTTTGGCACAAAGAGGAGA
>CAYOGG010000063.1:0-7945 GCA_964403455.1 uncultured Bacteroidaceae bacterium
AGTCGGTTATTCTCTTATTAGACAAAAAGATACAATCAATCAGCGATATACTAATGTTGTTTATGATGATACGTCTATTTCCGATAATTTCAGACATATATCGAGAACTGATTATAGATTTGATTTTCGATTGGATTCGTTATCTTTGGCACGAGGTATAGCAGACGTTGATGATAAAAATCTTTTTCCATCGGATTTATTGAATGTTTCCAGATTGGAACAGGATAAGGCTGATGCCGGATGTTATAGATATACCGATTATTGATAGTTGTCTTATATTTTTACCATGAAAAGAATTTTAATACTGTCATTCATTTTTGTTTTATTCTATTGTCATGCCTGGAGTGGTGGCATGACGGTTATGTTTTATAATGTAGAGAATCTCTTTGATATCAATGATAATCCTGATACTGATGATGATGAGTTTACTCCTGATGGAGCAAAGAGATGGACGGAACATAGATATTGGGATAAACTCAATAATATATCAAAAGTAATAGCATCGATTGACGAGATGGAATCACCTGCAATAATAGGACTATGTGAGGTGGAGAATGATACCGTATTGAGTGACCTGACAAGAAGAACCGCTCTTAAAAATGTAGGATATGATTATGTAATGACTCACTGCTCTGACAAGCGCGGCATAAATGTAGCCTTTATGTATAAACGTGTGTTCTTCAGGATGATTGATAATGAATCGTTGAACGTCAGTTTGCAGCCATATAGTGAAAATACTACGCGTGATATCCTTCATGTGAGCGGACGTATTGCATCAGGAGACACTCTTGATTGCTATGTTTGTCATTGGCCTAGTCGTATTGGAGGAGTAGAACAGACTGAGGTATTAAGATCACAAGCAGCCATAGTACTAAAAAAGTCTGTGGAGCAAGTATTTGGAAAGAGAAGGAATGCGAATATTCTTATAATGGGCGATTTGAATGAGGGGCCGGATGAAAAGGCTGTTAGGAAAACATTGCAAGCCGTTACTTGGTACAAGGGCTTAAATTCAAAGGACAATACATTGGTTACATTGATGGATGATGTTGCCGGAGGCAGTTATCGTTATGAGGGTATATGGGATAAATACGATCAGTTTATAACCTCTGCCGGTATGCTCAACGGTTCAGGTTTTATTCATATAGACAAGATTGGAATCGGTGATGCCGAATTTCTTTTTGAGGCCGATACAAAATACGGAGGGATGAAGCCAAAAAGAACATATAACGGATATCGTTATCAGGGTGCTTTCAGTGATCATTTACCTATATATCTTCATCTTTCATATTGATAGGATGCCGGATTAGCTATGATGATATGGCATTCCATTTATAATGGTAAATGCACGATATAGTTGTTCTACAAAGATAAGCCTTACCATTTGATGAGAGAAGGTCATTTTTGATAATGATAACTTGGCATTAGCACTATCGTAAACCTCTTTTGAGAAACCGTAAGGTCCCCCAATGATAAAAACAAGTCTTTTTACGGATAATGACATCTTTTTATCCATCCATGCAGACATATCTTCAGATGTCATTTCCATGCCTTTATCGTCAAGTAGAATGACATCATCTCCTCGTTGTAAAAGTTTAATTATAGATTCTCCTTCACGCTCTTTTTGAATGGAAGTATCCATATTTTTTGTATTCTTCAAATCGGGGATGACTTGGATCTCGAACGGAGCAAAATGACCGATACGCTCAACATAATTTTGAATACCTTTTTTTAGCCATTCTTCAACCGTTTTTCCTACAATGATTAATACTATCTTCATGTAAAGTATGAATAAAACATTGCAAAGTTACTCATAAAAATTGGTCTGCCTGTGAGGTATAATACCATTCATAGTTGGAAGTAAAACCTTTTATTCTTACATTTGCGAGGATTTTTTTAATATATCGGTTTAATGTACGAACAATTGCTACAACTGGATACGCTGAAAATTAGCTTTAATCAGGCAGGAACCCGTATTTTGGGGCTTTTTTTGGCATTTGTTATGTACGGAGTTGCGTTGGGTCTTAAACCCCAATTTTTCAAAGGAGTTTTTAATAAACCGGGTGCATTATTTATTGGTTTATTGAGTCAATGGCTCATCCTTCCATTAGTTACATTTTTGCTTTTGATACTTACAAAAGATTTGATTTCACCCATGGTAGCCATGGGCTTGATTTTAGTCGCATCGTGTCCCGGAGGTACGGTATCAAACTTTATGACATCATACGCAAAAGGCAATACGGAGTTATCGGTATTGATGAGCACAATCACTACATTGGGTGCGCCGATTTTTACTCCAATCAATTTTGCAATATGGGGAGGACTTTATTCCAAGTATCTCCACACATCTGCCGGTAGTGCATTGATGATATTACAGATTCCCTTAATTCATGTGTTTACGACGGTGATATTGGTTATTGGCATCCCAGTCTTACTTGGATTAATAACTGCAAAATATGCACCTGTAGCAGTCGGTAAGATGAAAGGTATTATAAGATATGTTTCTATAGCAATGTTTATTGTTATAGTTGTAATTATGTTATCAAGTAATTTTATACTTTTTAGGCAATTTATAGGTTTGGTTTTTATCATTGTTTTTATCCACAATATAGTCGCATTTCTTATAGGTTATGTTTCAAGTAAAATCGGTGGTCTATCTGTTAGGGACAGGCGTGCTGTTATTATAGAGGTCGGTATTCAAAACTCCGGTCTGGGTTTGCTTCTGTTGTTTAACTCACATATTTTTTCTCCGGATTTAGCTAATGGAGGTATGGTTTTCGTGACGGCATGGTGGGGTTTGTGGCATATTATCTCAGGTCTATTGCTTGCTACAGGTTTCAGATTCTTCAAGTTTGATACAACTGATTTGATTAAACGTAGGAAAGGGTAGTTATGAGTAGAAAAATTCAGGACGGAGGTTTTATATACTTCTTTATAAAAATATTTGTGGATATGATGGTTAAGCGTTCATACCGCAAATATCAAGTTGATGGTATAGATAATATTCCTGTTAATTGCAGTACAATCTGGGCCTCAAATCACACAAATGCTCTTATGGATGCATTAGTGATTCTTGCCGCTACAAAGAGACAGAAAGTTTTTGTGGCAAGGGCTGATATATTTAAAAAGACTTATATCATCAAGATTCTTACTTTCTTGAAATTAATACCAATATATAGGATCCGCGATGGTATTGAATCGGTGAAACATAATGATGAAATTATTTCTCGTGCAGTAGATATACTTAATGACGGTGTACCATTGTTGATCTTCCCTGAAACTACTCATAGAGCAAAACATTCATTGCTAAGATTAAGCAAGGGGATCTTTCATATAGCGGCTCCTGTTTATGAAAAAAGCGGTGATGATCGTCCAGTCTTTATTTTGCCTATCGGCATTGATTATGGGGATTATTTCAGATACCGTTCTACCGTGTTGATTCGCTTTGGGGAACCTATTGATGTAACTAAGTTCATGAATGACCATAAAGATATTGCTCAACCCATATTAATGCAAAAACTTCGTGATATTCTTACAAGTAAGATGTCAAATCTTATTGCCCATGTGCCGGACGATGACGATTATGATGCTATTTGGGAGTATGCGAAGATTCATGCTGATAATAAGAGATATTTTGATGAGGTAATACAAAAGATTGAAGAAAAGTCAGGAAAGCTAAATGGTTTGATGCGTATTCAGGCAGTTAATAAATATGCCATTAATGAGGCTCTCGAACTAAAAAATAAGAATGCTGAAAGAGCAAGCGAACTTTTTCAGCAGATTGATGCAAGAAGATTATGGCGTATTCAAAATGGAGTATCAGCTTATTCTATAGCCAGTGATAATATATTAAAAGATTTTTTGTATAAGACCATACTTGTCCTTTTAGGACTTCCTTATTTTGTTTACACATTGATAACTACTTCAATTATATGGTTACCTACCTTATTTATACTTAGAATGGTTAAAGATGATGCCTTTTATAATTCCACCAGATTTGTTGTCAGGTTTGGTCTTTCTTTTGTGTCTTTTTCAGCATGGGCAATATTTTTCTTTTGTTTATTGCCTCATTATATTGCGGTAATATTTGTTGTGTTGTTAATACCTGCTTATTCTTATATGACGGATTATAGAGAACTATTTAGAAGGTGGTCTTCAGATTTACGATGGATAGTTAATCGAAATAAAGCACCTCGAGTAGGATAAAAAAAGCCTTCGGCACTAATGTGGAACCGAAGGCTTTTTTATTTAACGATTTGTTTAACTGATAGTGATTGATTGAACTGCGGGCTTTTTATCTTCAACCTCCAATTTAGGAACATTGATTGACAATACGCCGTTTTCTACTTTTGCAGTAATTTTCTCCCTATCTGCATCTTCCGGCAAAATGTAACTCTGATTGAATTCCCTATATGCAAACTCTCGTCTGATGTAGTTTGGCTTTTTGTCTTCCTTATTCTCTTTATGAGTCATAGAAATTGACATTATGCCATCGGCATCAATCTGAAGTTGCAAGTCTTCTTTTTTCAGACCCGGAACCGCGAACTCGAGCTCGTAATTTTTTTCGTTCTCTACTACGTTCATTGCAGGAACATTGCCGGAGTTTCTACCAAAGAACAGATCGTCATTAACTAAGTCGTTGAATAGACTTGGTAACCAATTCTGGTTGTAATTTTGATTTCTCTTTGCAAGTAACATAATCTTAATCTCCTATACTTTAATAGTTATACATTCTGTTTACGCTCTATTAGAGACAAACCGTATGCCAAGATTTTTTGTTGCCACAACTTCCTGTGTTTGACTAGTTGTATGACATAATGTCATGTATAATCAAAATATATGTGCCAATATGACTTGCTTATATTACCTTATGAGTGAATCGAAAAAAATAAAGAGTTCGATTCATGAACGAACTCTTTATATAATAGTAAAACCGGTCGCAATTATTATTTGGCCCAAGGCATCCACTTCATGTAGTCAACGTTCTTCAATTTATCGTCAACTTTTGTTACTATTGTATTTGCATCTGTTTTACCAAGTAGAAATTTATCGACAAAGGCCTCTACTTCCGGATATTGTTCTTTGGGAAGGTTGCAATGCATGTGTCCTCCTCTTATGGAATAACCCATACGGTCTTCAATTCCGAATTTTTCCCAGACTTTACGGCCGGCGGCACAAGATACGTAGTTTGATTCTTCTGCAAGCCATTCATAGTCTGTGTTACCCAAGACTAAAAGGGCACGTGGACAAACTAAAGCGACTAATTCGTGGTGATCCATAGGCAGGCGGGCTGTGTTTTCGCCGGCATACTGGAACATGCTTTCCATGAACCATGAGTGGTTAGTGTTTCCAAGAGTCTCGACATTGCCGAGTGTCTCTGATACCCGCCATGCGTCAGCACCGCCACCTCCTGGTTCCTGAGCTATCGTTAGAGCGATACGCTCGTCGAAAGCACCTGCATATAAGGCCATTTTTCCGGCGAAAGAGCATCCTGATACAGCCAAATGCTTAGTATCAATTTTGCTTATTTCAGGTCCTAATATCTCCAATCCGTCGATAATACGGCTTACGCCCCATGGCCAGGCACTATAAGAACCCATCTCAATCAAGTTTGGATATAACTTGTTAATTGGCTCATTCCCACGTTTCTGGGTATGTGACATAACCTGACCGAAATTAAATGAGATCTGAGCTATTCCTCGCTGATCGAAAATAGCTGCAGGCAGACTTCCTGTCCCTCCTCCCATGCCTATTATTGCAGGAAAAGGACCATCGCCTTTTGGGAACTTGATGTTTGAGATTAAAGTGAGAGTTTGACCGTTTACTTTGACTTTAACTGTAAGGATATTTCCTTCTAATGAAACGTCAATGTCATCTTTTGATACGGCAGGTTTCTCTCCTAACTCGTAGTGTTGCAATTCTCTTACTATCTCTGATCTGCGGCGGGACCAATCCTTGAACTTCTTTACAGAACCTTTACCATTGGAGAATTCAAATGGATTCGGAAGGGTTTTGATAATCGGAGACTCTTCGAGTGTTGGTAATACCGGCATTTCATATTCTGATCCGGTAAATTCTACATCATAAACCAGTGGGATGTCATTTTTCGCTAAGCAGGGGACTGATAGTAACATCGCTGTTGCTAATAATCCATAATAGGATGTTTTTCTCATTTTTTTGAATTATTAATTGATTTATGCCTCAAATATAGTAAAATAATTTGTTGCTGATATTATATATAAAAAAATAATAATATTACATTTGAGCGCAAAAAGATTTTATTTGGGTCTCATTATCTATAACTTAACAAATTATAACTTGTTATTATGAGAAAAATTTTAATGTTATTGTGCCTATGTAATGTTGCATTAATAGGCTTTGCGCAAGTTCTTAATAATATTGCGCCTTACGGAGATGGAATAGAGAATTCATTGACCTTCTTAAATCCATCGTTTGTTAAAGATTATTCCACATCTTCTATGATCGTTGGAAGAGATTCGGAAAATCAGAACACTATTGAGGGTTATATTCTTGGACAAGATTTTTCAACTACAAAAACTGTTCAATTGTCTTCCGTGTTTCTACAGAAGAAAGGCTTCGTGCAGTTGAAACGGAATTCCGTAGATTCCCTCATTACTGATTATAACAATCAAATTGTTGATACAGCTACATTTGTACTCCCGGGTAATTATAATAGCTTACATGATTTTATATATGATCAAACTGGTGTAAATTGTAATACATTTGAAGAGTACGTTAATATAAAGAGTGATGAAGTGGCTTGGTATGATTCTGATAATGATGGAAATTTTGAGATTTGGGAGTATTTGAAGAATCAACGAAGAGTGTATTTAGATACATGGGAGACATACGATGCGGATGAAGATATGAATATCAGTAATCTTGAGTGTATTAATAAACAAAGCTTGCCGATAGATATTACTCAGACTCTTTTTAATGACGATGATGAATATGAACTCATTACTAATAAAATGGTAAAATATGATTTCAAAGAATCCGATATGCCTGGTAGTGATTATAACAATGATGGAATTCTTGAAGACAAATACCCTTCCGTCTATTTGGCTGATGGTACTCAGATCTTAAATACCTCAGGCAACTTGTTAGCTAGTTCTGAATATGTATTTTCATCATTCTTCCAAATCGGTAATTATGTGTATTTAATCGGCGGTACTCCTGTTTCGATATTTCTTAAAGGCGGTATTCCTTCATACTCAGCGGATTTTTCTGAGAATTCTACCGATTTCGTTTATTTAGTAAGTGGAAAAGAGATAGATGCAACTACATTCTGGAGCGAATATGGAAAAGATATTAGAGATAACAATAGTAGCATCGGTAATATCTCATTCTATGAAAGTCGTGGTTACTCTTTTCTTGTCGACACCCAATTATTCAGGATTGACAAATCGACAAATCAGGTCCCAGAAATAAAAGCTGTCGGTAAGATGCGTATATATCCGAATCCTGTTTCAAGAAATGAGCCGGTGACTATTGATCTGGGAGAAAATTCCAAAAGTATTTCAGGAAGAAATATCGTTGTTACATCTGCTTCAGGCCAGCGTGTAGCTCAGGCTCCAATTTCTGCAGGTGAAACTTCGGTCAAGGTAAATACTTCTTCAATGTCAACCGGTCTTTACAACTTTTCCGTAATAGAAAAAAATAAGGTTGTAGATAATGGTAAGGTTATTGTAAAATAACGGCATCTTTGTTTTTGGAGACATATAACGGTCATTTATAGGCACTACAAAATAAGACAAGAGGAAAATCTTTATTTCCTCTTGTCTTATTTTGTAGTGCCTACGGGAATCGAACCCGTATGTCAAGATTGAGAATCTTGTATCCTAACCGTTTGATGAAGGCACCATCAAAATATTTCGATAGCGGAAGCTGGGGGATTCGAACCCCCGGTACAGTCGCCCGTACGGCA
>CAYOGG010000064.1:0-4189 GCA_964403455.1 uncultured Bacteroidaceae bacterium
ACTGAAGCTGTTCAGAGTACATCACTTACTGAGGGTAGAGGAGAAGAGACACAAAATAATAATGTTCCAGAGAGCAATACACAGGCAGCAGATAGCAGTACTCCGAATGCAAATACACAAGCACTATCAGAAGAACAGCTAGAGACTTATGTTGGAACCTACATAAATACCAGTACTAATAATACATGCTCATTTATCGGCTATGATGGGAATAATGGACGTGTTTATAAGGTTGAAGAGATTGCGGTTAACAATGCTACACGAACAAGCCCGGATGGTATTTGCTCTCCATTTTCAGCAAGCGAGCTTGAGCAGAATGCAGATGGAAACTTCTCTATTAGACGTCCTACATATTTAGACTTCTGCACAGTCACGTTTTTACCCGATAATCAAATTGTTCTTAAACTGGAATATGATGATGGAACTTATGAAGGAACCTTCAGTAAACAATAATAAAAAAAGATATAGGTGAAGATGATGAAAAAGATTGGAATCATTGTGAAATGTATACTATTAATAGCAGGAATCGGTGTTGGCATTTTCCTTTTTATTAACAAGCAAAAGGAAAGTGATGGAGAAGTAATGAGTGAAATACAAACAGAGGAAACTGTGGACTCTAAACCCGTAGGTGCTATTCTTGAGAATAGTCGTTTGACAGAGGATGAAAAAACACTGACCGGTGTATGGGAATCGGAGGATGGCTGGATATTGGGAGTACGGGAGAGAGCATTGGCAGATAGCTCATTTGCACTTGATGCCATTATATATTGTCCTGCGCATGATGAATGGTTCAAAGTAACCAGAGAAGATGGTTCCTGTGTGAGTGATATTGAAAATGGAATGGAATTCAGTGATTGCCATGATTGCCCGGCACCTGATGATTCGGGTATGATGGAAGAAACGAAAGAGGAGCTTATCTATGATCAGACCAGCGATACCATCACATACACATGTTATAGCGGTGGCATGATAATAAGCTGGCTGTCTGGAACGGACACTGTTGACAGCATTATCTTTCATAGGACAGATAAGGATATAACAGAAGCAGAAGCGGGGTGGGACTGGTATTATGATATTGAAGGAGATCGTGATCCGAGGTAGATAGATTTAATGGTTTTTTGAAACAGCTACTTTGAGTGATGATGAGAGTAAGCGTTATCGGTGTGACGATGCTTACTCTTTTTGTTTAGAATATTCAATGTAATAAAGATGTGAAGATATTACCAACGAATCTTAATCTAGTCCATGTACTTTTTGATGGCTATTACATAAAATTAGTAAAATAAGGTGAAAAAGGAATCAAGAATATAGTGAGGATAGTATTTAATGGGTGAAGAGAAAAGAGCAAGTGATATTTAAATGAGAAGGGAGAAGTTATAGCTATGGGAAAGTACAGGGAGCCTGAGGGCTACATTTTGGATGAACGGACGGGATTGTATTACTCTCAGATTATAGGGGTAGACGAAACCGGCAGTCAGATGCAGATTGTGACTTGGTTCAATACTGAGAGCGGAGAATACTCACAATATACGTATCCAATTGAAAATGCCGATATAACGGCACATTCATCAATGCAACACGTATCACAGAATATATCGGATACGCAATCTTTCGAAGAGTCTAAATTATTGGAAGCACCGCCAGAACCGGAAATTCAACTTACAAATATCAAAGCAGATAAAGAATATGAAAATGAAAGATTACACACTAAGAGCAAAAGGGTGGATTCGCGAAAAGCTTATTTTCCACTTATTGGGGCTCTGCTGGTCATTTTTGTTGTCGTTCTTGTAGTGAAAGGATTATCGGATAAGAATGCTGCTAGGGGAAAAGAAGTAAATGTTATGACTGAAAATACAGAAAACACAGAAAATACAGCAGTAGTTGAAGAGACCGATGCATTCGCATCAGAAGGTGCAGCCCTATCTAGTGAAATTGCATCAAATTCTGATTCAAACGATGAGAAAAGCCTGACAGAGGAGAGTTCATCTATTTATCCGTTTCCCAATTATGCAACATGTAATTACGTGACGCAATTGGCAGATGAGGATGAACAATTCGTGTATGCAATTCGCGTTGATATGGGAGGTTGGATGTACAATGGCGGACTACCGAGTGGGAACATGATAAGATTTCCCAAAACAGGTGGTGAGCCGGAGTTATTTGCAGAAGCGATAGATGGTATTTATTCAATTGCTGTGATGGGTGATTATGTTTATTATTCAGTTAATTATGGCGGAGATTATACATATTGTCGTAAAAATAAAAACACTGGAGAAGAGGAACAGCTCTTTAATGAAGATTATTCTCTTTTGCAGGCATATGACGGTAAAATTTATTTGTTTTTTGCAGAAAATGAAAGACAGGATATAGGAATTTATGATCCGATAACTGGTGAATTAAATTTACAGACAACTGATTATGCATTGACAATGGCAACCGGTATTGGCGGAAAGCAGTCGGTTAAAGCATTTAGTCCTTTCTCAATTTATAATGGCTGTTTATATTATGGAGGATGGGGAGATTATACGATTTGCTATGGAAAATATGATTTCTCAAATGGACAGACACAGATATTATCTACAACAGATGCCTCGGATTTGATAGACGCCGGTTACTCGGAATATATGTTTGATTACATTAATCGATTTGGCTATAGTCCAAACTTCATAAATGAATATTGTGAAATAGATATATGGAATGTTAGTTTCACATCATCACTTTTGGAGAATGGGTTGTTTTTTAGCGAATGTGATTATGATACACAATTTTTTACGGTAGATGGCAATGGATATAAGACAGAATATTTTGCATTTAATGATAAAGTGCCGTGTCTGGCAGAGGAAGTCTATTTAAATGGAGTTTCACAAAATTGGGTTATTTATAATGACAGGGCGCTACAGATTGACTTGGAAGGAATCGTAAATGAGGTTTCGTTTGAAAAAATATATTAATGGATAAAGGAGAACAAAAATGTATGTAATTGATTTTATGAAAAGACTATTTAAAAAAAATAATGTGGGAACCATCATCTATTTGTGTATGAACATGGTAATGTACATAGCATTGTTGGGAGGATTTGCTTTACCAGAAATGATTCCAATGGCAATTTTTCTTTATTTAATTTGCTTAACGATTGCACTGTCACCGATTGGTGAATTTGTTCTCAGATTGCAATGTGGATGTAAAAAGATTAAGAAAGAGAAGTATAAGAATCGACTGGAACCTTTATTTAATGAGGCTTATAGAAGAGCAAAACAACTGGATCCTACAATTTCAGATAATGTCAGGCTATTTATGAGCAAAAGCATGATACCTAATGCATTTGCGGTGGGCAGAAAGACGGTGTGCGTGACAAGAGGCCTTTGTGAATTAGAGGATTCGCAGATTCTGGGGATTTTAGGTCATGAGTTTGGACATATCGCCAATAAAGATACGGATATGCTTCTTGTTATTAATGTCAGCAATTTCTTATTGACAGCAGTCTTTTTCATTGTAAGAATCATTGTTTCATTTGTTGTTATTCTGGCTGGTGGGGAAGAAAGACCAATTGGAAGCATTCTTGCAAGTTTCTTTATTGATTTGTTGCTTGTATGGCTGATGAGTCTGTGGACAAAACTCGGAAATCTATTCCATATGAAATCATCTCGTATGAATGAATATCGTGCGGATGCATTTTCATGTGAATGTGGGTTTTCACAGAATCTGTATAGCGCTCTATATGTTTTGGAACAGAGTTTTGGAGATAAAGAAGAGAAAAGTGTATTTGCAGCGCTTGGTGCTTCACATCCTGATACGGCGGATCGTTTGGATGCAATCGAGGAATGGAGACCTGGTTCTTTAAAAATTAACGAACCATCTGAATCGAGCAAGCTCGGTGAGCAGTTTTTTGAATTGAAGAATAAAGTGACAAGTCAGGGGGGCGAACTTTTGCAGAATGTAAAGAATAAAGTAGGAGATACGAAAAATCAATACCAGACGAAGCGAGAAATGAATACACAAGTAGCCTATGCGGGTATGGGTCAGATGGCACCACCGCCACCGCCAATGCCGATAAGTGGTCAGATGGCACCGCCACCACCGCCAATGCCGATCAGTGGTCAGATGGCACCACCGCCACCGCCAATGCCGATCAGTGGTCAGATGGCACCACCGCCACCGCCAATGCCGATAAGTGGTCAGATGGCACCGC
>CAYOGG010000064.1:4289-7904 GCA_964403455.1 uncultured Bacteroidaceae bacterium
GGTCAGATGGCACCACCGCCACCGCCAATGCCGATAAGTGGTCAGATGGCACCGCCACCACCACCAATGCCGGTGGGAATACAGCCAATGCAAACGGGAGTTAAAGAAATGCCAGTGTCACCAATGCAGGTACCAGTGATGGCATCGCCATCTAATGCAACAACTGGACGTGTGACAAGGAGCTTATCGGAAATTGCTGCTGAAAAAGCCAAAGCCGAAGCCAAAAGAAAAGAGCTGGAGGAAGCCGAAAGAAGGGAAAGAGAAAAACAGGAAAGAGAAGAGCAGGAAAGAGTAAAAAAAATCAATCCTGGTGAGTATTGCTTTGCAAGATATTTTAGAGATGGATTGTATTATTACGGACAGGTAGAAAAGGTATCTGAACAGGAAGTGGATTTCGTGTTTTTTGATGGGGTTAAGCAAACGATATCTGTTTCAAAAATTTTTAAAACAGATGAAGCTTTCAAACAGATGCAATGCTTCGGAAATTGGAATAATGGAGGTGGTTATTATCCTGCAAGAATTCTTGAAATAGGTCAGGATAATTTGACAATTCAATATGAAGAAGATCAAGAAATCATAGAAACAGTCACACCTGCACAGGTGAGATTTGCTGTACTGTAGGAGAAACAAAATGGCAAAATACAAAGCACCTAAAAACTATACATATGATGCGGGAAGTGGTCTGTATTACAGAGAAATGCGATTAGAGAATGAATTGGGAAAGCCTATTCGTCATATGATTTGGTTTAATGACGAAACGGGTGAGTACATTCAGAAAAGTTATAATTTAGCACCCGAAAAGAAAAAGAATAACAACATTGTCTCTTTAGCAGCTTACGCGGGGGTTGCCATATTAGTAGTTTTCTTACTATATTCGTTTGCTGTTAAAAAAGATCAGGTTATGAATCAGGAGGATTTGATACAGTCTGCAAAAATAACAGATGACAGCGGTAAACGTCTTTCTTTTCAATCATATGAAGCAGCATTAAACGATTCAGGCGTTGTTGTACCTACTAGTGATACACAGATGATTTTGGAAGACGAATAGTAATATGAAACAATTGGAGAGGGTGAAAATGGAACAACTTAAAAATCGTAAAAGAATAGGAGCAGGAATAAGGCGAACTATTTCATTTGTATTAGTTATGATTATGCTGTTTCCGCACACGGCGTATGCAAAAACGGAAGAAACTGAAAATGATTTCTATATGTATTTAGATGCTTCACTGCAACCCACAGACAATTCTGGCATGAATCTGAAAGGCAATACACCGGAAGTTTTGAGTGTAGGCGGATTTTATGCAACACAGGGCGACTGGGCGTTTTATCCGGATTCAGAAAATGATTATGTATTGACCGCAGAGAATACAGTCACACATGAGAAAGTACAGATTGCTGATTTTTTGGCTGCAAACCTAAATGTAATTGGAGATGCTTTGATTTTTACAGATGTTGAATTGACAGTAGAGGAGGGAACTGATTTATATGGTACGGCTACCAGAATGATTTATGGTGGCAATCTGTATCGTGTTGATGGTATTCTCTCACTTAAGGAGGAAAGTAAACCTGTTATACAGCAGATTGGCGAAACCGATAAGGCATATTACCAGGTGACCATGAACCGGGAGAATATATTTGCACTAGTTGGAAATACAGCAGCAAATGGCGATGATTGGACTTACTGCAAGATGGATGGTATGGGTATGCCTGAGGGCGAAATTGCCGGTGGAGAAGGGGAGACTATTGTAAATTCGGCGGAAATAGACGGATGTTTGTATTTGGAAATACAAAAACTTGCTGATAATGGTATGAATGGCGGGTATATTTTACGAATCGATAGGGACAATGGAACTGGGACAATGGATTATATCTGGGGTTCTAGTCTGCGAGTATATGGTCCTTATCTCTTTTTCCTTGGTGTAGAGGATGGATATTTATATGAAATGCAACATGGAGAGACGCAGGCAAAAGTAATCTCGTGCTGCAAAATCCGAAACTTCGATGTTTATGATAATGGACTAATTAACGGTGTATGTGCGAACGGTACAACCAATATTATAATTAGCAAGGAGAGTGGGCTGTATCCATTCTCATATTGCGCAGTGAAGCAAGTGGGAGAATGGTACAATTATTTGGAAAGTGTTATGCATAAAACAAAAAATCCAAAGCCAACTCCAATTCCCACTCCGGATCAAGGAACAGGGCAAGGGGAGAAAAATAAGGAGCCACAAAACACACCGCCGATGGAGCCAAAAGCAGGGGAGCCAGAAGCTGGAGAGGTGGAGCAATCAAAAACTATCATGACACCTGAAACAGCAGTTCATATGTTATATGCTTTGATAAAAGGCGGAAGTCTGGAAGATCCGATTTTTGATATTTATGACAATAATCAAAAAGAAGAGTTTATTAAGTATTACAATGATGGAGAAACATCAGATGTTACCGATTTTGGGAAAGTTCTAGCAAACAGTTTGACTTCACGTCTTAGCAAGTATGGAATAAATGAAAGCCAGATAGCTGAAATTGAAAAGATTGCAGATGGGTGGTTGCAGGAAATTACCTATACGTGTGAAACATTATCATATTTTGAGGATGGAAATAAAGCTTATGTGAGGGTACATGTCACGAGAAGTCTTGATATAGAAAATCAGGATATGTCACAAGAGACAATGATGAATTACTTGGAAAGTTATATGGAAGAAAATGGTTATACAATGTCGGATTTGAAGGCAATGGGAGAAAGCCAGATGTTGTATGAACTTACATTATATGTCGCACAGCGGTTGCCAATGGTTCAAGATATGGATTGTACGTTTGATGTAGTATGTATGACGCATAGTTTATTGGGCTGGGTAGTTGATCCCGGAAATGAACCGGGTAAGGGCGGACAGCAAATAATGGATCCTCGTAATGGTAAGACAAAGGATGATACTGATGACAAAGAAGGATTTCCGCCACTTCCTGGAGGACAGACTCCGGGAGAAGAAAATGATAAAACGAAGGAATGTCCGACTTCCGATAAAGGCTGTTATCATTGTGTTCCAAGAGAATACATCTATGTGAGAAAAGTACATGATACGGAAAACCTTGCTGATTATATTATCCGTCAAATAAAAAATTCAATGATAGATATGTGCCACCTACCCACAACACTCAAGGAAAAGAAGAAAAAAGATTTGAAAGATGAGTATATGATTTATGATGATTGGGAGAGAGTGGATGCCGGAAAATATTTGCCTGGAGTGACAATCTGTAGGGAACTGTATCTGGAAAATTTGCAGAGTGAGCCTCGAAGCTTATGGAAAGATATGTGGAATTCAGTAGTGAGTTGGTTTACAAAAGATGCAAAGATTTCGCTTTAGTTACAAGGAGAAAACATGGTGGAAAAATATTATTCGCCCGAGGGATTTGCCAAGGATGAAAATTGTGGTTTATATTATCACATGGTGATGGGAACAGACGAAAGTGGTGTAGCCATACAAAATGTTACATGGTTCAATGCTGAGACGGGAGAGTATTCCTATTATCAATATCCAGTCGAATCAGTACAGGAAAATCCAGATAAACCAACACAGAAAGTAAACAGCACAAGGAGTTTTCCAAAGACACTGTTGA
>CAYOGG010000065.1:0-7804 GCA_964403455.1 uncultured Bacteroidaceae bacterium
GTTGTCTGTGATGAAAATTCACCATTGTCAATGGAATATGATTCCGATGAAGGTGTATGGAAGTTTTCAAGTAACTTAAACAAGTACACATCAATTACGGGGCTTACCGTTGCTAATGAATTTGAAGTTATAATTAGGGCAATTGATGGGGCTGTCCAAAAAATGGTTGCAGAAAACGTAAGTTCAGCCCTGAATTACAAAACGAATGCGAATATTTTGGATGGTTCTTTGAGTGAATATGTCAAGTTCCTTGATGAATTTAAGGACACTTTAGATGGATTGACTGTAGCTGGCGAATATGGAAATATCGCGGCATTTGTCAATTATGACGGACTGAATTCGAAATTGCAAGAGATTCTTGGTGATACAACAAAACAGTTTGTTGAAACAACTGTTGTTGACGGAAATATCTCTGTCAAGATTAATTTTAGCAAGACAGCTTCGTTTGATTTTAGTAATAGTAATATCTTGATGGACTTATCGAAGGCTATGGAAAATATTGAATTGTCTTCGAATGCAAAGTTTAATTTTACGGCTAGTGGAAATCTTGGATTTACGATAAGTATTTCATTCGATAATGCTGACGTGACAGCAAACACTCCGTTTACCCAGATTTCTCAGAATTCAGTTTTGCAAAATACGCAAGCGCTTGAATTGGTAAAGGGAGAAATATTTTTACCATACGATGCTAACTGGACACTAGTGTCTGGAAATAATCAGACGGTTCAAACTCTCTCTCTTACAACCTCGACAGAATCTTATACTGATGTCCAAACGATTGCGTCCGCGCTAAATGCTCGAAATGGTTTCTCTCCTTATACATATAGTAGTATTGATAACAAAAAATTAGTTGTTTATTCAGATTCTATTTTTTCAATTCAATCTGAAAGCGGTGCTAATGCATTCTCTGTTTTGGGCTTTTCCAATGCCAAAGGTCATTGGGCTCGAAAAATTACCGGTGATGTAGAAATTCAGATTAATGGAGTGTCCCTTTCGCTTGAAACTAACGGGTTGACTGAAAAATCGTTAGCCGATTATCTAAATGAACAACTTTCGGATTTAGAGAAGTATAAGGTTGATTTAGGTCTTGATGGTGTAAATGATAAGTCATGGTCAAGTGAATATGGCTTGTATGCTGTCTGCCTTGATAACAATACGGTTCTTGTTGTGTGCGATAGTAGTCGAGCAAATTTTTCAATAGATAAGACTGCTCAAGAAAATTTGGAAAATAATTTTAAACAAAATGCTTCAAATGCTGTATTTTTGTATATATCCTCGAATTTAGAATACAAATCGAAAATAGAGTCTAGTTTTTCCATAAATTTAGGTAATGACTCAATTACGATAAACAACGATGAGAAAATGCAGACCTTTTCATCGTTGTCGTTGATGGCTAAGGAATTAAACAAAGAACTTGCTAAAGGGACTCTAAATGGCAAAGTTGTTGCCGTTGTAGAAAATGATTCTATAATCCTTAGAACGAGCTCCTCTGAAAACCTGTCTGCACAATATCTTAGTTCTTCTACGAATTGTCCCGCATATGCTGATGGAATATATGAATTTAAAATAAATGATGAAGGTGTTGATGTTGATTTATCTAATGCAAATACAATCAATGATGTTTGCAATATAATTAATGTCGCCTTGACTCAGCTGCAAAATATAAGCGTTCAGTTAGCGTTTGTTGATGGCTCGTTTAAATTCTCTAGTACGGAGTTTTTTACAATTGCATCTGTATTGGATTGTGATTTACTAAAGGTGCTGGGTTTTGGCAATAATGCTGTTGCCGTAAAATACGGAAATTCAAACGATTATGTTATCAAGGGGGCTTCTGTTGGGTGTCAAGATTTAACAAATCGATTTAAGTTTAGTGTTGACGAACTTGATGTTGATTTGGTGGGACGTATAGATCGTTTTGTTTCTTCTGTAAATGACGCGTCTATTGGGGAAAATACAATTTCATTTATGGGAGTGAATTTTGAACCATCTGATGTTCGTGAAGGAAGTTTTTTAAAGATTGGTAATGAATATTTTAAAGTTCAATCATTAATCGAAATTGATGGAACTATTAATGGTGTGATTGCTTCAAATAGGTCCGTTCGTGGAAAATCGTTCTCAGAAGAAAAAGCTGAAATTTTATTAGAAGGTTCATCAACAGATGTTGTTTTGGTATCGGATTTAACTCTTAACGCCAATTTTGTTGAAGCTTCTGTTTTCGCTTCTGGTGGATTTGCACTGAATGTATCTTATCCACAAAAGACCAATAGTTTCCAGACAAATAACAATGACTTCCTAACGGATTTGTTGAGCACATCAGTTGTCGTGTCTGGTTCCATTGATTTGGATGGCTATCTGACCATTGGAAATCATTCCTCACTTTTTAACATTGGCTGTGTTGCGGTTTCCCAAACTGAAGGGCTTGATGTATCTGGCCTAAGCATCGATTCGTGTGACTTGTTGAAAAATCTTGATGATTTTTCAATAGAAACAGTTCTGTCTATGCTGGAGAATATTGCAAAACAGGCGAAGACCGCTATTTCTAAACTAGATGTATCTATTCCACTTGTAAACAAACGTGTTAATGACATTGTCAAGGTCGGCGAGAATCTTTCGCAAATTGTTGCGGAACTTCGCAATTCCGATGCGTTGAGCGTTCAGACCTTACAAAAACTGGTAAACAAGTTCCTTCTTGATGCGAGTTTCATTGAAAAAGCGGTCAATTATTCTGAAGATAATCCTGTGTATGTGGGGGGCCTTGTTTTAAGTGTTAATGCGCTTAATCAACTAGAAGTATCCTTTTCTCTGAATAAATTCATTAACGAAAGTTCTTCGTTTAGTTTGGGAAAACACCTGAGCGGTGCTGCAAAACTGGTTGCTTCCGGTGGAATCTCCGTTGATATGAAAGGACACTTTGAGGGAACGTCTTTTAAACTTGACCGGGAGATTTATGTTGATGCAAATATTGATTTGAGAGTCGATAAGCCTTCGTTTGACTTGAGTATTCCTGAACTGAATGTAAATGGGGTATTACATGTTGGAACGAATAAAAATAACGATAGCCCATCCTCTTTGAATGCGAAATTTATTGTCGCTGCGGGTATTGGAGACAAAGGCGAAACATTGGCAAATATCAGTGGAGAATCCTTTGGTTTTGGTTATGCCTTTGACTTAGAGGGCGAACTCTTTGTTTATGTGGGTGATTCCTATCTTGGAAATATAAGCATCGACAAGTATATTGACGGAGTGAAAATTGCGTCTGATTTAACGAACCTGCCGGATGTCAGGATTGAAAATGATGGTGCTGTAGAGTATAAAAAAATATCTCAAACGGATTTCGTCCTAAAAAAGTTGTCGACAGATCCAATCCCAGAAACTGGCGCGGTATTTGTTGTTGATATTTCAGGGATAATGGATGCTGTTGGTGATTTTATCAATAATCTCACAAATGGTAATCTTTATGAGAAATTGAAATTAGCAGTTTCTGGGTTGGATTCGTTCTTGGATATCGTTGACACGACAATGAATGATGGCTTGGCGAATAGGTTGAAATCGCTGCCTGTTGCCGGAAATGCCTTGAGTGCTGGAGCCGATTTCATTGAAAAAATGCATCAATCAGTAATTGAACCATTGGCGAACCTTGTGTATTCTTCGCCTGATTTAGATGCCAAGTCCATGGCGAGCTATTTTGTCAAATGGCTTGAAAATTACATAAATCTAGACCTCATTGATTCGGATGACCAATTTAATGTAAATGCCGTGCGTCAAGATTGGACTAATGCGGGAAGCGGTGTTTATTATCGTAGCGAAATAACAGAAGAAAATGAATGCGCCGAATGGTTCTTTACCTTGGCTGATGAATACAAATTCGGAACAAATCTTGATTTTGATTTGGGTTTCCCTGGCCTTGGCTTAAAGGGGCAAGGCGGAGTAGGGTTGAATCTTCTTTGGCAGTTGAACTTTGGTATCGGTATTTCGCAAGAAAAGGGTTTCTACCTTATCTTGCCTGATGGCGATGAAATGAAAATCAAAGTCAATGTCAAATTGAATGAAACTGGCGAAGAATCTACAATAACAGGCCGTTTAGCTGGGCTTGGTGCAAAATTGTCGAATAAGATTGAAAACTCTATTGTAGACGAACTTGCAGAAGCGTCGTTAAATATTGATCTTAATAAGAATGAAGATGAAAATATAGGTGTAGAAACTAAATCAATTGGTGAAATCCTATCAAATGCTCCGAGTGTTGCCTTTGATGCTTCTGTAGAGTTGAAGTATGCAATAGAGGTTGGTGTTATAGGTGACAATGATGTTTCCGCCAAGTTCCCCAATATTACGGGAATCTTCGAATTTGCATGGGGTCTTGATACCGGTGTTACTTCTTTAGGCTTTTCTACCTTGAAAATAGACCTTGGCTCCTTTGTAAAAGGAACGCTTGGGTCTGTAATCTCTAAAATTAGGACGGTCCTTGAACCTGTTGAACCCATTATTGAATTCCTGACATCTCCGTTCCCTGTTCTTGATGATTTGGGATTGAGTATTTCTCCACTTGACTTGGCGAAGATGTGTAATCCTGATATAAAGGTTGATTTCATCTATGCCATGCAAGATTTACTTGTGTTGGCAAATAGAATTAAAGGCTTAAGCGATGTGAATGGGATAGCTTTGCCTGATTTGCAACTCTTTAAAACAGATGACATAGCTTCGTCTAAAATATCGAAAGCGTTTTTGGATGGCTCTGGTAAATTATCTGCAATTACAAGCAATATTGAAAACTACTTTGACAAATTTGACGAATTCAAGCAGACATACGGAATTTCTAGTTTAAATGAATTGAAAACCCTGTTTACGGAAGAAATGAATAGCCATGTTGATTCTAGTGGCGTCAGTGCAAGCTTTACGTCAACCGGTGGTGGCTGGGAATTTTTCTGGGATAATCCGACTGAAATTTACAAATTGCTGCTTGGCGAAGATATCATGCTTGTCAAGTACCATATGCCAGAATTAGATTTCAATTTCAACTGGGACCAATTTTTCCCAGTGGTGGGTCCGCTCGGTGTTCGGGCCAGTGTTACATTTGGCGCGAAAATAGATTTTACCTTTGGTTACGATACCTTGGGAATCCGTCAATGGGTGAAAAGCGATTTCAAGGATGTTGAAAAATTGATGAATGGCTTTTACCTAGATAATAGTGATGGTAAACCTGAACTCACGTTCTATGGAGGTCTGGGGGCATCCGCTGAACTTAATGTGGGGGTAAAAGCTGGTGTTGGTGGTGGCGTGGATATAAATATATACCTTGATGCCTTTGACCCGAATAAGGATGATAAATTACGTATTGGCGAAATAAAAGAAATCATCAATGAACTTGGTGCTTTAAGTTTATTTGACGTAAGGGGTGAAATAACTGCGCAACTGTCCGCCTATATCAAATTTTTATTCTATACAAAACGTTGGGATATAACCAGTAAGATAACGCTGTTTAGTTTCGATGTTAGTCACGAAATGCTTCCCGTTTGGGCTAGTGAAAGTGACGGTAATGTCATTGCGAATGTGGGTGACAGTGCTGAGTCTCGAATTAACGATACCTCAAATAGAAATGAAAAGGTAACTTACATAATAGATGGAGATAAGGTCTCTTGGGAAGAAGGTTCAACGAAGGAACTTCAAGTTGCGAGTGGAAAAATTTTTAAAATCGATGCTAAGGACGGCAGTGATCAAATCACGTTAAAGTCTAAGGGTGAGAAACTAGCAACCATAAATATTCTGATTGATGCCGGTGAAGGCGACGACATCATTGATTTGTCTGGTTTGTCTATTGATAGTTCTCATTACGTAATTATTGTTGGCGGAGCAGGCAAGGATAAGATAAGGGGGGCCAAGGGCAAGAATATTGTTTTCGGTGATAACGCCGTGTTTGTCTATAACAAAAATGGCGATATTGTAGGAATTCAGGAAGTTCCCGTTGATTCGGGAAATTCTGGGGATGACTATATTGATTTGAGCGCCAGTACTTCGGAAAATATCGTCTTTGGTGGTGCCGGAAACGATCAAATTCTTGGGGGCACGGGAAATGATATTTTGGTTGGAGATGGCGGAAAGATTAGTGTAAACTTTGACGATTCTTTTGCCAATGCGGTAATTTCCCATACCTCGCTAAGCGGTGAAGGTGGAAATGATATCATTTACGGGAATGCCGGTTCTGACAGGATTTACGGCGGTGCCGGAAACGACTCTATAGATGGTGGTGCTGGCGATGATATAATTCATGGCGAAAAGGGCGACGACCGCATTTGGGGCGGCTCTGGGAACGATGAACTTTATGGCGAGGCTGGCATGGATGTACTCGTCGGAGATTCAAGTGACAACCTTGACCTGTCGGGATTGTTTGGAAGCCAGATAAAGTCTGTCATAGCGCAGGAGTTTCTCGAATCTTATAAATTCAATTCAGACAATTTATCCGTCGCATTACTGTCGCTGGACACGTGGTTTGGCGTTACAACTCCTTCCGATAGCGACATGGCTGATGACGACAGAATCTATGGCGGGGAAGGTCAGGATGTGCTGATTGGAGGAGCCGGAAACGACCATGTCGAGGGCGGCGTCGGCAACGATATAATCCATGGCGGTTCTGGAAACGATAAACTTTATGGAGGCTTGGATAACGATGTTATTTATGGCGGTCTCGACAGTGATTTAATTTATGGCGAATCTGGAAACGATACTATCTATGGTGATAATGGTCTTGTTGGTATGAGCATCCCATCGACCTCTGGTCTCGATGCGGAAATTACATTCGGAATAAACCTTGGATTGCTTGGGAAAATTTATCCTGATGCCCAAAGTGAACTTGGTAACGATGATCAAATCTTCACTGGTTCGGGAATGGATTTTGTCGATGGACAAGGTGGAAATGACGAAGTTACCGTAGAATTTATGGGTGATAGCACTCTAGGTTATGCGAATGTATTTGATAGCGGAGAATCCTCAGGTGATACACTAATTGTTAACGGAACAAATTACAATGACAAATTGCTTATGCGTGCATCTGAGTATGGCGTTGGTTTTGTCGCGTTAGTTCCGAATATTGATATAGATAATGCCGTAAATAATACCAATCTGGAACGAGTTAACTTTTCGTCAAAAGCAGATTTTGTTCAACTGAATACTGGCGATGGAAATGACCGCGTTTCAATTGATGGAACCGTTACCGATATGTCGATTAACGGCGGTGCTGGCAACGATTCGTTCCAAATAGGTCAATTGTATGAATCTAGGCGAAATTCTGTTGCAAATGTTGCTGAAAACGATCTCTTTAATACCGTCCGCACATCAGATGGGTACCTAAGTGAGGGCGTTGGACAGAATACATCTTTAACCCTTAATGGTGAAGAAGGCGAGGATAATTTCAACTTGCTACATAGTGTTGGAGATACCAATATGTTTGGTGGCGCCGACAATGATACATTTACTATTAATGGCTTGTCTTATGATGAAGAGCCCGGAAAGACCGGAACCGTTGAAAATGGTTCAATTGGCATAGATGGTGGGGCCGGTATTGATAAGATGATAATGAATGGAACCCGTGGCGATGACACATTTGTTTTGACCGACAAGGGCCTGATTAGTGATATTGCGGCGGTTGATGCTGTTGGTGTAGAGGAAACACTCGTAAATGCTGGTGATGGAGATGATCTCTATTATGTAATCAGTAGCAAGGCAGATAACGCTATTGAACTTAATGGCGGTAATGGTAATGATACTGTAGCTGGTGGTGGTATGCCCAAACAGTCATTTAAGTCCACCAATG
>CAYOGG010000066.1:0-7741 GCA_964403455.1 uncultured Bacteroidaceae bacterium
ATCCGTTGTTCTAATTTTCTGGGGAGTTTAGTTCCCATAGTATTCTTTGCCATAATTGTAACACATCATATAATATGCAAATATAGTGCTTTTTGTTTATTATATGATATATTGGCAAGAGATTTATCACTTCAGCGAAATTCTATTCACTGTTTCTCGTTTCTTTTCGCTGACCAACTCTACATATATTTGTGTGGTTGACACGTTGAGGTGAGTAGGCATCTTGCTAACTGTATAGATGTCTGTACCTGCTGCAATCTGGAGGGTTGCGTAGCTATGTCTGAAGCAATGGAAAGTGATATGCTTCAATATCTTAGCTTTCTTAAGACAGTTTTTCAGAGGGTAATTTATCATACTACGGCTCAACCCTTTGAATACTTTTCCTGTTCCTACCTCTCCGCAAAGTTCAAATACCTCTAAGCTTATTGGGAGTGTAGCTTCTGTCTTTGTCTTTTGGGTATGGATGCGAATGAAGTAACCTTGGTCTGGTGCGATGCCAAAGTCTGACCATTGCAGATTGAGAATGTCACTGATACGCAATTCTGTAAGACACGAAAATAACGATGTTGAATTTCAACGCCTTATTAATCAATAGTAATCTATGCAAATTATTATTAATAAGCAGGTTATTTTCCGATGCAGTAAGCAGACCATGTTTATTATCAGTTATTTAAGCTTTAAAAGGTAGAAAAATTTTGCATTTTGGCAAATTGTATACTTTTTGGCACTTGATATTCGACTTTAACATCTTTAACTTCCGTTTACACGAAATCAGCCCTATAACCTTACAAATCAGCCACAAAGATAATCAAAACCAAGGACTTTTATTCAGTAAATTGCATCAATTTGAGGTGGAATTAAGAGCGACCGAATAAAATCAGGTGAATTTTCTGGTTTCACTTCAATCTATTTTCTATTGCTTCACTTTCTACTCAAAATATTATCGACATTTGCTGTTGGAAAGTGAAGTTGGTTTTTTGTCAGTATCGCACCACTTCTATTTTCAATTGCTGATAAGCAAGATTCCATATTTTATGGAAAGAACCTCGTCACATGTAAATCTTCGATGAGCACATCAAATTATTTGAAATAAAATCTATGCATAATCTGATAATAACGAATGATGGAAGGAGATAGATTTATTCTATAGTATCAGTTCCACTAATAGCTATAGTTTTTCCGGATTCAAAAGCTATATGTTCATTATGAAAAACATAACCTAACTGATTTGATATACACCATGTATTCCCAATTTTTACATCTACATTATAGTGTGAATGACCATAAATCCAATAATCAATATCGCTTTCTTTGATGTAGTCCTTCAACTCAACTATGAAGGCTCCATTGGCCTTGCTATTAATAAACTTAGGGCATTCCATAAGGAATGAAGGAACATGGTGGGTCACTACAATCTTTTTTTGAGCAGTACTGCTTGAAACGGCATTTTTGATGAAGTCTAAACATCGTTTGTGTTCCATGTTGAACTCAGAAAAAGTCAGTAAATTCCCTTTGTACATAATCCTGCGAAAATCACTTATAACCTGTTCGGTGTAGTACGAATCCTTCAAGGCAACAGATGACCATAGCGTTGAAACAATAATATCAACACCATTCATAGAAATTACACTGTTGTAATAACTATGTACATTCTTTCTAATCTCAAGACAATAGTTGTCGTAAAGATTTGCAATATCGTAGTACTTGTAAAACTCGTGATTGCCCATGCATACAATCACCTCTTTGAAATTCTCAGATGCCCAATCCCAAAATGGATGTTTGCAATAATTGTCATCTCCCAAGTAACCGATATCACCTGCTAAAATTAGGATATCACCTTTAACCTCCAATGGGTTATCTCGCAGATAACGCCAATTGTCAGCAAACTCTAGGTGAAGGTCTGATGCATATTGTATAATCATTGTTCAGGAACGAATAAGTTGTTTAATTGTTCAAGTAACGCATCTACAAACTCTTGGTCTTGGTCTAAAGCTTTAGCCAATGGATTAGATAATGTATCCCAATCGGCACGAATGGATGAAACGAAATCCTTAACACAATCCACTATTGCCATCGGTGCCGATATAGATTCATCAGTAATGATGACTACATTCTTCAATACATCTGAACGATGCTTTTTAATATCCTTACTATTAACATGCTTACCCTCTGCTTTATCTTGTAAAAGATTGAGGTAGGCACGAGTCTTTAAGCAAACCAAAGCCGCAGAGTCTGCATGACGTACACCATCTGTAAGCTTGCTGTGCTTGATTGTAAAATGATAGAAATCATCATCCATGATAATGGCACTAAGACTAGAAACATCTCCATCTATCGGCAACGGCTCAATTACAAGGTTGCTGGGTTCTCCTAATATATCAGGATGACGTGAAAGCAATTCTATCATTTCCGGATAACCTGTTTTGCCATCTACAAAACGATATAATTCATATTTTGCAGGTTCACCCTCTATCTGCTTTCTCTTCTCCGGACGATAACCGGCTTCTTTTACAAACTCCCAAAACCTTTTTGCAAACGAAGGTGTCATATTCTCTACTATCACGATCATATCTATATCGTGAGTCGCACGAGGTCTGACAACTGCACCTTGCATGGTTATATCACATGCAGTTCCTCCAATAATCACATAATTATCTGAATAAGCTTCAAAAGCTTCTTTGAATATTTCTAATCCTTCCATTCTGTTTCATTAATTAATCGTTCAACTTCTCCCTCTACTCGTGGGTCTTCATCATCTTTAAGTGAAATTGCGAGAGAGAGTCTATCCACCCACTCATGCTTATCATCCTTCAAGCCAACAGGAGGATATTTCCATACCTCAACTATGATGTTGCCGTCATATTTGTTTGCATTCACCAAAACATCAGATTCTTTGATTCCTTGCCATTGTTGTTTGGTCATCACCAACATCTTTTCAGAGTCTGGATTCAGCATTGTATAATGTGATAGCGCATTTATACCACCGATGGGATAAAAACCTTGAGTATGAAGTTGGTCGCAATAGACTGTTTCATCAACCGGATTGATTAAATAGTTCTGAGCTGCATCCCATAGCTTTCTGCCACTTAATTCAAACTGTATAACCTTAGATTTGCCATTTATAGTTGTTCTTGAAAGCAATCCCAATTCTTCTAGGCAAGCTATGCCTAGAGTTATGCTTGTGTATGAATATGGAATTATATTCTCCAAACTTCTTGCCGATTCTCCGTTTATTCCTTTTGTTTGGAGGTGATATAATAAAATATATTGTGCTACGGGTGTAAGTATTTTTGCTGGCTTTGCTGTCTTCATCCTTTCGTTTGCCATCAGGTTGGGTAAGAAAGCAAATTTTTCAGATACGATAAAAAATACATTCTTATCAATCAGCCTCTGTCGTTCAAAAGCTGGACACGAAGTAAGAATATAAACTATAGGCTTTTTGAAAAGTGTATTCAACCTATCAGAAGTAATAGCTAAAGAACGAGGTGTACCAGGATTCTTCTTTGGCTCAACAAAAACCATAGAAACACCACCAGCCACGGCACTATAAAAAGTGTAAGATAGCGCATCACCTATGGTGATACCTTTTAGTTGTGCCTTAGTAATTTCTGCTAGTTGAATTGTTCTTCCCAATAGTATAACATTCTTCATAATATCTATTTTGCATCATTTCAATAACATATTAAAACGATGCAAATATACACATAATATCCGAATAAACAGTGAGATAGAATTATAATTCGTTGTTTGTAAAATTAAAAACTGCAAAATTGACGTTTTTATATCTAATCTGTACATAAAAGACTACTGATTTAGTCTTAACTTATAATGCAATAGTAATATATTAGTTGAAATATATTCCGCTACAAAGTGTATCCGTTATTGCTTATTCTACTTTTCTTTATAGATCTCAATATAACTTTCAGCAATCTATTGTAAGTAGTATTAAGTATAGATATAAGTATTTATACCCTTATATATACATAAGAAATACTTGTACTTCAATAATTCCAGACAAGAAAAAAAGTCTTGGAATTTATAATATTAAGCCTTTAGATCTGATTGTATAATTTGTAAGTATAAGTATAGGTATTCATCCTCTTATATACATATAAGGCCATACTTGTACTTTTTCTCTTCACCGGTACACCATTTTTATAAAATCTATCACCCTTATACATGTCGTTCAATTAAATCTTCGTCTTTCCGGGTTTTGATGTCAATTGTGATGCAAAGGTATATGTGCTGCTTTCTGCTTTGCAAGGTAATGCCGCATGCTTTCTGTGAAAATCTCCACCTATACAGGTTGTATTTACACATAAAACCTTGCACGCATTATCATCACACCTTGTTAGGCATCAGAATTTAATCAATCCCGTAAGAAGCGGAAGCTAAACATAGGGAATAAAAATTATTAATATGATGCAGATAGCAAGCAGATTCGTACAATGGGCAGTCCCTTCATTGGAGACGCTCAAGGATAGCAAGGTTTATCAGTTGCGTGAACGCCTTAATCAAGGTGGCAAGTTGGACAGGAAGTAGAAAAACTGGCTCACTGAAGCCATGAACCAAAATACCTATTTCAAAAGAGCAGTTCCTCTTCAAGGTTGGAAGTTTGATTTCAGTGATGTTTGTCACTTGTATTGGGTGAAGTCCAGGTACGGACAGATATCAGAATACTATGCTCTTGACAAGACATCGCTCAGAAGCATTTTATCAGGCAGTGATAATCATATTGTTGAACTTATATAGATTGAAATAGCGTTGCTGAGATTGTGACTTATAGAGATGAAGTCATCATCTATGATTAATGAAATTATTAACTAACAATTAAAAAAATACTATCATGGCAAATCTGTGTGATACTCAATTTATTATTACCTGTGGTTCAAAAGAACCTATCATGAACCTTTGGGAATCCATGAAAGAACTGGGAGCGGAAAAAGGCTACATGCCGTTACATCAACTAGCCGAGCACTACGGCATAGACTATGAGAAGAAATGTATATCAGTGAGAGGGCACGTTTATTGGGCTGATATCGAAGCCAACGAAGAGGATGACCTTTACAAACTATCATTTGATGTAGAGAGTGCATGGTCGCCTACCATCGAATTATTCGAGGAGATTGATTCCAAGCTTGGAGAATTGTTTAATATACATTACCGAGCCATTGAATGTGGATGTGACATCTTTATTGTTCATGACCCGACTTACTCATTCTTTCCAGAGGAAGCCTGTGTCTCATCTTCAGGTAACCCATTTGAAGATTGTCTTGAGGATTGCTTTGATACTGTTGCCGATGCAATAAATCATTGGTCATCTATCATGGGAATATCTCAAGGAAACAGAACTGAGGATGAAATGCTGGACTACATCAACGGCTTTGAATACGATGATGAAAACACTTATTTCTACATCAACCGTTTCGTATTCGAGTAATTATTAACCGCCGGGGCTGAACACCTTCATTTGGCTATGGCCCCGGCATAAATCAAAATAAAAATGGGAAATCTATTTAAAATCGCCACTATGTCTATCTTGATAGTCGGCACTATGTGTTCCACTTCTTGTAATTCCAACGATGGTATTTTGGAGGAAATAGAAGATGCACAACCTGAAACAGCTAAGTGGCAAGAGCCTTATCATACAATCGGAGCATCTGTAGACCAAGTTAAATCCTATATGGCGGTATCTATGAAAACGTATTCTCTGCAACGTGAGATTACTTCGTCATGCATCCAATTATCCTATTCAAATGGAAAAGGACAAGAAGGTATTCTATATAGTTTTGGGCTGAATAATGGAGCACTATTTTCAGTCATAGACACGGAATCAATGGCAAGGAAAGAAAGCATTACAGCCTACCTACGTCAGCAATATAGTCTGATAGCAGAAAGCGATGGTCAGGTAATGTTCACCAATAAGGACAAGGATATTATTGTCAATACAGAGTCTGTTTCAGACGAGTATTTCAATGTGTGCTATTCTTTTGTAAGCAAATAAATATGAGTACATTAAAAACTCAAAGCAAAGCAGGGTGCATAGAGAATAAAATCCGCAATGCTTCTGAAAGTCTGGGGTGGAGCTTAAATACATATCAGTCATCCACCAATCAGCATACTTTTGAATTTTCCCAATATTCTCCGGCTGGTCAGGACTTTTCGTTTGAGATAACGATGGAAGATGAGAAAGCAGAGTCTTTTATAAAGAGTCTCCAGGATTACTATGAAGGCTTTGATGTCGATTACGAGACTTATTTATGGATAGGAAGTGATGGACACGGAAAGAATGGCGCACCATATTGCATAAAGGATATACTCGTTGACATGGAATCTGTAGAGGATATGATTCAGAAACTGTTTCAGGCTCTTGAGGAAGCATTATTATGAAAAGCTCAATAAGATTTCTGCGTTTCATTTTAGAATTTAGCCTATCTGATGACTCAGGTAGGCTTTTCTATATTAATCCCAATCATTGAGATTCTCAAGGTCCCATTCCATTACAGGAATTTCAGATTGCTCCCCACTTATGGGTGCATTACATTTTATTTCTTCACAGGAACAATGTTCGTGGCAACAGTGATCATGCTGGCATTCGCTGCCACAAGAACAATCGCATTCCTCTTGTATATTATCAAGTAACATTCTTTTTTAGACTATTATTAAATCACTTGTAAAGATAAAACCTTTTAATCATGTCAACAAGCAAATGGTTGAATTTGCAGCCTTTGACATTAGAAATCAAATGCAGTTACCATTTATAAAGATTAATCCAGTTATAATAGTTTTCTCTGCTTCCCAAATGCAGCATTATTCTTTATGTCATCTGACGCTGTCTGTTTTCCCTTCATCACCGCAAAGGTATATGTTACCCTCAGAGCACAAAGGTCAGACCTGTGGTTGTGATGCGGAATCTCCACCTTACAGGTTGTATTCGGCTCACAAACCTTTGCTTATTCTTCTTGCAACACCTTTTGTGGCGGTATAAAGGTGAAAACATACCGACGGCGACAGGCGACGGAATAAAAAAAACTGCAAGTGGGGAGAAACCTCAATTCATAAAGGTTCAACACCCGGCAGTTCATGGTTCAAGAATAAATTAATTTCTATCATTATGAAAGTATTATACGCAGCAGACTTACGAGAGTGTTCAAGCAAAGACCTTATGTGCAGAGTATCAGAGAAAAATGAAGATGAAGTGAACGAAAATATATCTTTCGATGACTTTGTCTTGTCGCTAACCCCAGCAAAAAAACGTTTTGCTCTTTCTTTAATTGAGCTTTACAAACGGGATAAGGTAAATAGTGATGCTATAAGCAAAATAACATGTGCCAATGACATATATCGTCTTATGTATCCACATCTATATGGCGTGAAGGTTGAGGAGTTTTGGGCTATATTTATGACCAATGCGGCTAAGCCTATCAAGGTTCAAAGATTCACTATAGGAGGCTTGACCTCAACGTTGGTTGATGCACGTGTTGTGCTTCGTGAGGCTTTGCTTTGCCAAGCTACTTGCATGGCTGTTTGTCATGTTCACCCATCTGGAAGTACAAGACCATCGATTGATGATGACAACATAACAATGAAGATTAAGCAGGTATGCGAGGTGTGCAATGTCCGTTTGATTGACCATTTAATATTTGCAGGAGATAACTATTACAGCTATTCTGACGAGGGGAAAATTTAATAATAACTTTGAGTATAGCCGGTCTTGAGATTGGTTATACTCATAAAAAAA
>CAYOGG010000067.1:0-7407 GCA_964403455.1 uncultured Bacteroidaceae bacterium
CTACAGTTTTCGAGAATATTGATAAAGATAAGTATGAGCCGTATATTCTGGAAATAGAGGGTAAACGTTGGGAGGTGAATCTTCCTGATGGAAGTAAAGCCCCGATTGACCTGAACGACTTCAGTTTCACGGTAAATGGGAACAAAACTGTTTTTGAATACGCCTATATCATTATTCATGGTACACCAGGTGAGAATGGTATTCTGGAGGGTTATCTAAAACTTATGAGGATCCCGTTTTCGACATGTGACGTACTTGCATCCGCATTGACGTTCAATAAATTCATGTTAAATCAGTTGCTGAAGAGTTTCGGGGTACGTGTAGCAGATTCCATACTGCTTCGTAAAGGTCATACCATAAGCAGCGATGAGATAATAGACAAGCTGGGATTGCCCTGTTTTATCAAACCGACGGACGGAGGTTCCAGTTTCGGCACTACCAAGGTGACAGAGAAATCCCAAATTGAGGATGCTGTGAAAGAAGCCTTTGAGGTAAACGACGAAATAATCATTGAATCTTTTCTAAAGGGTACCGAGGTGACCAACGGATACTATCGCACTAAATCTCATGAGGTATTTCTGCCCGTTACCGAAGTGGTTCCAAAGAGATCTTTTTTTGACTATGACGCCAAATATAACGGACAGGTTGAAGAAATCACACCGGCTAGAATCTCCGACGATTTGAGAGATAGAATTCAGAAACTGACAGGTGCCATTTATGACATAGTTGGATGCAAGGGCATTGTACGTAATGACTACATCATCACTGAAGGCGGTAAGATCAATCTGCTTGAGGTCAATACGACTCCGGGCATGACAGCCACCAGTTTTATTCCTCAACAAATACGTGCCGCAGGATTAAATCTTACGGATGTACTCTCAGAAATAATAGAAGATAGTTTTAATTAAATAGTTGTATTATGCAGATTCCGTCTGAATTCGAATCTATCCGTTGCTTTGAAGATGAAGAAATAAGGACATCACTGAATGATTTATTTGCAGATAAGTCATTCCGCTCAATACTCCGTAAAGAATTTAAGGTTGTACCTATATGGTTACTATCCTTATATTCCAAACGGTTCAATAGCGTTGAGCAGATTCAGAGGCAATTAGTGGTTCCTATTATCAAACGTATTCTCAGAAAAGCCAGCGACGGAATATCTTCGGATTTTTCAGCAGTACCGGTGGGCAAACAGAATTTCATCTATCTTTCAAATCACAGAGATATTGTTCTTGACTCTGCTCTTTTGGACTATTTATTGTTGTCATTTAATAAAAAAAGCGTTGAAATAGGTATAGGTGACAATCTATTGATACATCCATGGATAGAGACCTTGGTAAGACTGAACAGAAGTTTTATAGTAAAACGTTCGGTAACCGCATCAGAATTATTGAGATCTTCCATGACTCTTTCAGCATATATGCGTTTTGTTATTCAGGAGAAAAAGTCTCCAATTTGGCTGGCACAAAGGGAAGGACGGGCCAAAGATTCAGACGACAGAACTCAGAAGAGCGTACTCAAAATGTTGACCATGTCGGGCGAAGGTAGTACAATACAACGTCTTCAGTCATTAAATATAGTGCCACTGACAATAAGTTATGAGTATGATCCCTGTGACTATCTGAAAGCACGTGAATTCCAACAGAAACGAGATAATCCCGACTTCAAAAAGAGCCAGCAGGATGATTTGATAAATATGAAAACCGGAATATTCGGATATAAAGGTCGCATTCATTATCATGCATCCCCATTATTGAATGACACTTTATCGGAGCTGGACGAGTCTCAATCGCGCAATCAGTTGTTAGATCAAATAACTTCTATAATCGACAATAATATCTTCAAATATTACAAGATATTTCCGGGTAATTACGTTGCATTGGATCTGCTGAATGGTGATAGCCGTCAATCGAACAACTATTCTGCAGAAGAAAAACTGAAGTTTGAGAGTTACATTGAGTCTCAACTTGCCAAAATAGAACTTCCTTCTCCGGATTGGAACTTCCTACGCGAAAAAATACTTCTGATGTATGCAAACCCTCTTATCAATCAATTAAGTGTATTAAAAGATGACAAGGAATAAGATTCTCAGACTAACCATGCCTATGGTATGTATTTATACCTTGGTAGGATTATTTTGCTCATGCGATATACTATCTGAAGAAGATGGCGAATATGTAAGTTCCTACATTTCCGAACTTGCAACAGTTTGGACCGATTCAAAAGGAAATATATCCTTACTGCAAAACGATAAAGATGAAAGATTCATCATTTCCGATACGGCAATGGCTAACGATTGTTTCCTCTATGCCTCTCCGATTTCAATTAGATTGATGCCGGATGCATCTTATCGCATGATTTGTTATTATGAGAAAAACGATAACCAGGCTCAAATATTAGGAATGAATTACGTTCTGTCGAAAAGGGCCACCCCTACTTCTGAATTCGCGGGAAGAACTATCATCCAAGATCCTGTTGAGGTTCAGAGTATCTGGATAAGTGGGGGGTTCTTGAATATTATAGTAAGAATAAATATTCTTAACAAACAGCACGAACTGTTTTCAATTAAACAATCGAATACGTCAAAGACAATATTCAGTTTGTATCATGACGATCACAACGATGACTACGGATATTTCAGAAACACATGCTTATCCATTCCTTTATACGATTATGATTTAAACCAAGGAGATACGGTGTACTTCAATTGCAAAGGCTATAATAAGGATTATAATTTCTCAATGGTCTATTAACCCTCGGAAGAGAGGCCTTCCAGTAATCTCTTTAGTACCACAGTAGCCGATATCTCACGATTGGCGGCTTCAGGAATAACCAACGAGCGAGGTCCTTCAATTACATCATCTGTAACAATCATATTCCTACGTACAGGTAGACAGTGCATGAAATGAGCATTATTAGTGACTGACATCTGACGTTCACCAATGGTCCAACTTCTATCCGAGTTTAATATCTCACCATAATGAGCATCACTCGGAGATGACCAGTTCTTACCGTAAACGAAATCGGCACCTTCAAAAGCCTTCATCTGATCATACTCAATACGAGCACCTGCTGTAAAACTTTCCTCCAATTCATACCCCTCAGGATGCGTGATTACCACCTCATATCCAGCGGCAACCATCCATTGCGCAAATGAATTGGGAACAGCTTGAGGTAATGCCTTCGGATGTGGAGCCCAGCTCATTACAACCTTAGGACGATTCACCGTCTTATGCTCCTCAATAGTAATGAAATCAGCAAAACTCTGCAGAGGATGCCCTGTAGCAGCCTCCATTGAAAAGACGGGACGACCGGAGTATTTTATGAACTGATTCAACACCTTCTCGCTGTAATCATCAGCCTTATTTTCTAAGCCGGCAAACGAACGTACACCTATTATGTCACAATAGCATCCCATGACCGGAATAGCCTCAAGCAGGTGTTCGGACTTATCGCCATCCATAATAACGCCACGCTCTGTCTCAAGTTTCCATGCCCCCTGATTGACATCCAGAACAATCACATTCATACCCAAATTCACAGCAGCCTTCTGAGTACTCAGACGTGTTCTGAGACTGTTATTGAAAAAAACCAGAAGCGCGGTCTTATTACGGCCCGTTTCTACATATTTGTAACGATCTTTCTTAATCTCAAGGGCCTCCTGCAATGCAAGATGTAAATCACCCAGGTCCTTCACACTCGTAAAATATTTCATATCTCTCAATAATTATCCGTTCCTGACTTGACCATCTCCATCGATGAGCCATTTATATGTCGTTATCTCTTCAAGTCCCATTGGACCGCGAGCATGCAATTTTTGCGTGCTGATACCTATCTCCGCTCCCAACCCGAACTGAGCTCCGTCAGTAAATGCTGTTGACACATTAACATACACGCAGGCAGCATCAACGCATTGTTGGAATTTCCCGGCGGTGAGATCATTCTCAGTTACTATACATTCACTATGGTTAGATGAATATTTTCTAATATGAAGTAACGCATCCTCAAACGAATCTACAGTCTTGATGGACATTCTATAATCCAGAAACTCTTTTCCAAAGCTATAGGCCGTGGCCTTTTCCAACAATTCCGACGGGTACTTGCTTTTTAATGCATCATAAGATCTCTCATCGGCTTCAATGACTACCTTTTTATCTGCCATTTTTGCGCAGATGTAAGGCAAATCCTCCAAACGTGATTCATGAATAAGAAGAGAGTCCAAAGCATTGCATACGCTCACTCTGCGTGTTTTCGCATTATAAACAATGTCTGCACCTTTTTTGATATCACCTTCAGCATCGAAATATGTATGACAAACTCCGGCTCCGGTCTCAATGACAGGCACAAGGGCTTGTTCACGAACAACTTTAATCAGTCTGGCACTGCCACGCGGGATAATCAGGTCCACCTTTCCTACGGCACGCATAAGCTCTTCTGCAGCTTCATGCCCGGCAGGCAATAGCTCTACCACACGATTATCTATGCCACATTTATCCAAGACACGATGGATCAGACCTACAATACTTCTGTTTGAGGAATCCGCATCACTTCCGCCCTTTAAAACGCAAGCGTTACGAGACTTCAGACAGAGTGAGAAAACATCGAAACTGACATTCGGACGAGCTTCATAGATTATGCCTATTACACCGAATGGTACACGCACTCTACGTAGTCTCATCCCATTAGGACGAATACTCTCATCTATCAACTCTCCTACAGGACAGGGCAACTGAGCAACCTTTCGCATATCGGATGCAATCCCTTCCAAACGCTCCTTAGTCAATTTCAGTCTATCATAAAGAGGATTGGTTTTTTCCATCCTCGAAAGATCTACAGCATTGGCAGCGAGCAATTCATCAGACTCACTGACGATGGAATCCGCTACCATATTCAACGCACTGACTACCTGCTCCTCTTTGAGTAAAGGCAGGCTATAAGAAGCCTCACGCAGGCCATTCAAAATATTATCTATCATGATTCTTACGGGTTGAAAGAAAACGTGTACATCTGCACTCTTCAGGTTTTAGCAAAACATCAAGCAATACATTCTGACGATAGCCGTTTGCTATTCTTACCTCAATACCATCTCTTGCTACTGCTTTAGCGGTTTTCATCTTTGTCATCATGCCCCCTCTTCCGAATTGAGATTTACTCTGACCTACACATTGGGAGAAATCATCATCAATATAAACTTCTCTTATCAGTTCGGATGACGGATCTTCAGGATTTCCTGTAAACACACCGTCCACATTGCTAAGTATTATAAGTAAATCCGCTTTCAGCATTTTGGCCACCAAACCGGACAATTCATCATTGTCCGTAAACATCAGTCCTTTGATGGAAACCACATCGTTCTCATTTATCACAGGTACTATGCCATTCTTTAACATTGCACTCATACAACGTTTCTGATTAACCATAAGAGAACGATTAATAAAATTCTCACGCGTAGTAAGTATCTGACCTACGTTAATATCATATTCCTTAAACAGATCATAATAGTAGTCAATCAGTTTTACCTGACCCACAGCTGCATATAATTGCTTACTGGTAGCATCTTCACTCTGCAATCCGGGTAGAACTCCTCTTCCCGAAGCTACTGCTCCGGATGATATCAACAGCACCTCTATTCCCATACGATGCATCTCAGCAATCTGATCTACTATCGCAGCCATCCTGGAGATATTCAATTTCCCGTCAGGACGTGTCAGAACATTGCTACCTACCTTTACTGCTATTCTTTTAGGCATCTTCATCTTTGTCATCAATAATCTTTCTGGCTACCGATTCGTCTTCAGGATTAACCAAAACAGATACCGGACCCGATACAATAGAATAAGTAGAAAACAGCGCACTCATGGAATTGTTCGTTATCATAGATTGAACACCTTCCGATTCGAGTTTCCCTTTAATTATTTCCGCTTCAAAGGGTTCTCCCTTAAAAACGCAGATTAGATTATCATTATCTTTCATATGGAGAGAATTTATGTTTAACCAACTGATTATTATTAAACTATATCAGAAACTCACTTCACCTTGATAAGACAGACAAACGGCAACAACTACAATCAAGTCTATTTGATTCTATCGAATATCGCTTATCTTCGCTTTGTGAAGCAAAGATAGAGATTTTATTTTAGGAAAACCCCCCTTTGTTTTTAGGATATTTCCCGATAGGTGGTAATTTTTACTATTTATTTTTGTTGTGTAAACGAGAATATAATTCCGGTGATATGAAAAAGTTAATATTGTTATTGATCTTGTCATTAGTTTTGCCGAAGACAATAACAGCACAAATGTTTTTTTTACCTTTGCAACGTTATGAAAAGTAAGCTATTAATATTAGCCATATCAATATTATGCACTCTACAATTGAGTGCAAAAATCAATAAAGAGCAGACATCAAAATCCGCCCCTGTAGATACTCTGTGGTTTGAAGACGGCTCACGTTACATAGGGAGCATTAAAGATTCTCTTTTCAACGGCTATGGTATTATGCTCTATTCGGATAGTACCTGTTACGAAGGAGAATGGAAAGACGGATTATGGAACGGAAACGGCTTTCTAAAATTCCCTGGCGGTGACACATACAAGGGAGCATTTGTTAATCACAAAATGGAAGGAGAAGGGACATATTCTTATTCCAATGGAGCGAAATATGAAGGTAATTGGAAAAATAACATGTTCGATGGTGTAGGAACATTGGAATATTCAGATGGTGGATATTATTCCGGTGAATGGAAAGAAGACAAACGCAATGGAACGGGTGTAATGTATTCCGTTCCGGACAGCGCACTATATTATGGAGAATTCGAGAATGACATTTTCATTGGAAATCAGGCAAAAGATGCCAACCGCAATGATAACTTATGGAAAGAATCCAAATACTACCCTAAAGTCAATGTAAGCGTTACATACGGCAGTAATAGCTTAATAGGTTTTTCAGTCTCTGTCGATAAAAAGAATAGTTTTTGGGGTGGTACCATAAGTATAAATACAAAAAAATACTGCCGCGGTGAGGATGCCAAATACTATGACGAAGATGGCAAGCTTGTTATCTTGGCAGGTTGGAATGAGTATGGAATCGATGAAATAAGCGAAGGCAAATACACTCTTATCAACTGCATGGTAAACAGAGGATGGAGAATCACCGACAAATGGGATTTTGGCCTATCGGCCGGTTTAGGTATTAATCAAAAATACAAAAACTGTCGGGCAAAAGACAACGTCGACAGCTGTCAGGAATTTGATATCGGAGAATTCTACAATAAAACCAAATTCGGCGGGCTATGTTTATCGTACGGAATTTTCACAAGGTATTACATCCCATACAAAGACAACCTGGATTTCCTAATCAATCTTGGTATAGGCAACATCGAAGGTGTAAACTTCGGCATGGGTCTCCGT
>CAYOGG010000068.1:0-7368 GCA_964403455.1 uncultured Bacteroidaceae bacterium
CATTCATTAAAAACAGTACTGTTATCTCTGCTGTAGATTTGATTAAAGGAATAGGTCATTATGCAGGAATGAAGGTACCGGATATTGTTGGAGCCACCGGACTATTTGATACAAATTATGAAAATAAGGCCAAGGCGGCTATCGAAGCACTTCGTAATGATGACTTTGTGTATGTACATGTTGAGGCTCCCGATGAAGCCGGGCATGAGGGTAATTACAGATTGAAGAATCGTACTGTTGAAGATTTGGACAGTCGCCTTATAGGTCCGATTTTTGAAGAGGTCAAGGGTTGGAATGAACCTGTTGTAATTGCGGTTCTTCCTGATCATCCGACTCCATGTGCTCATCGTACGCATACATCGGATCCAATACCTTTTTTGATTTATTATCCCGGAATAGAGCCTGACAATGTTTTGCATTTTGACGAGGTCTCATGTAAGAGCGGAGGATATGGTCATATAGAAGGAACTCAATTTATTAATCTTTTTTTAAACAGTAAATGAAATACTACAGCACAAATCATAAGGCCCCTTCAGTTACTCTAAGAGAGGCTGTTATCAAGGGACTTGCACCTGATAGAGGTTTGTATATGCCGGAGAAACTGAATGTATTGCCAAAGGAATTTTTCAACGAAATAACCGATCTGTCTTTTCAGGAGATGTCATATCGTGTAGCTCAGGCATTTTTCGGTGAAGACATTCCAGCAGAGGACTTGAAAAAGATAGTCTATGACACGTTGAGTTTTGATACACCTTTGGTTCATGTTAATGACAATATATATTCACTTGAATTGTTTCATGGTCCTACATTGGCGTTTAAGGATGTAGGAGCTCGGTTTATGGCACGTCTTTTAGGCTATTTCAATAAAGGAGAGAAACAACTTGTAAATGTGTTGGTGGCTACTTCTGGCGATACGGGCAGTGCAGTAGCAAACGGATTCTTGGGTGTTGAAGGCGTTCATGTTTATGTGTTGTATCCGAAAGGTAAGGTTAGTCCTATTCAAGAGTGCCAGTTCACTACTCTCGGCCAAAATATCACCGCCGTGGAGATAGACGGAGTGTTTGATGACTGCCAGGCGCTGGTGAAGAATGCTTTCATGGATGAGGAATTGAATTCTCACATGAAGCTGACATCGGCCAATTCCATCAATGTAGCTCGTTTTTTACCTCAAGCATTTTATTATTTCAATGCTTATGCTCAGATGAAGCGTATGGGAAAGGCCGACAATCTGGTAATATGTGTGCCGAGCGGTAATTTCGGCAATATCACGGCGGGATTATTCGGCCGGTTCATGGGATTGCCCGTGAAACGCTTTATCGCAGCCAATAATAGTAATGATATATTCTATAATTACCTTAAAACAGGAGTCTATTCGCCGAAACCTTCCGTTCAGACATTGGCAAATGCAATGGATGTAGGAGACCCGAGTAACTTCGCAAGAATATTGGCACTATATAAAGGTTTGCATAGTGATATTACGGCTCATATCAGTGGAGCCACTTATAGTGACGGCCAGATTAGAGAAACGCTGAAAGAAGTCTATATTAAGACAGGTTATCTGATGGATCCTCATGGTACTTGCGGATATAGGGCTTTAAAGGAATATCTGGAGAAAGATGAACAAGGAGTCTTTTTGGAAACAGCTCATCCTGCCAAGTTCAAGGAGAAGGTAGATGAGATAACAGGCGCATCGGTAGTTATTCCTGAGAGACTTCAGGCATTTATGAGAGGTACAAAGAAAAATATTGAACTCGGTAAAGATTATCAGGAGTTTCGTTCGTTCCTTTTTAATGAGAGTAGATAAAATATGCCTTTTAGACAATTAGCTTTTAACGATTTATCGATTCCCAGAAGCGGAATATATGACAATATGGGTTTTGGAGACGCGCAGGCCGATGATGAGACGGCGCGTCTTACAGAAACTATGCTCGGTGAGGCTTCTCTTTTCATCTCTCCGAGTTACGAATATATTATTTTGGACGGCCATCATGATTCTCAGAAAATATGGCTTGAATCTGCCGGAGGTACTATTGAGTTTGATGCCGGTAGGATTATTTGCAGTCAGCTTAAAAACGCTGAACGCTATGTGGCGTTTGTGGCTACCGTCGGTACGGGATATGATGAGTGGATTGCCGGCGTAGAGAGACGTGATGATGTACTTCAGGGATTTGTGGCTGATTGTATAGGTAGTCAGATTGTGGAGAGCACAGCGGATTTTATGGAGTTACAGCTACAGGCTGAACTGGATTTGATTGGTATGAAGCGTACTAATCGTTTCAGTCCGGGTTATTGCGGATGGCATGTAAACTCTCAACCTGATCTTTTCAGTCTATTCCCGGAGGATAAGCCGTGCGGGATAAGTCTGACAGACAGTTGTCTTATGTTACCCATAAAGTCTGTCAGCGGCATTATAGGGATAGGAACGGAAGTTCGCTATCAACCTTACAGCTGCAATATCTGCTCAATGAAGATGTGCTATAAGAGAAAGAAGAAGTAGTTACTTATCAAGGCAGATGAACGTTTGAATGTTTGTCAGCGAAACGAACGGCTGTTTTTGATGAGCACATATATTATTATCGGAGCTCCTACAATAGGGGTGATGGCATTTAATGGAATAAGACCTTTATCTCCCGGCAGAGAGCTTATCAAGTTACAGATTAGAGCTATTGAGGCTCCTGTAAGTATGGTTACCGGCATTAGTGAACGATGATTGTTCGATTTGAGAAGTAGACGTGCCAGATGCGGTACGGCAAGTCCGAGAAAGGATATTGGACCGCAGTAGGCAGTGGTGACAGCTACCAGCAGACCGGTTGAGAGTAGCAGCCAGGTTCTTGTTTTTTTGATATTGATACCCAGATTTTCGGCATAGTAGTCACCCAATAGCAATGCATTAAGCGGCTTGATAAGAATCACGGCAATAATCAATCCTATAATGGTAATTATACTGAAAAGTGGCAATTGAGCCCTTGTAACTCCACCAAAATTACCCATTCCCCACATTGCGTATGAATGTACTCCTTCTGCCGTAGAGAAGAAATTCAATAGTGATATTATTGAAGATGTTATGAAACTTATCATAATACCTGCAATGAGCAACATTACATTGTTTTTCAGCTTACCTGAAAGTAATAGTATTATTCCCATTATTATTAATGCACCTATTAATGCACCTATAATTATAGATACTGAACTGCCCAGAGTCACACCTCCCGCGGACAGATTACCACCGAAGAACAGCATCACCAATGCTACTCCTAGTCCGGCACCGCTATTGACTCCAAGGATATCAGGTCCTGCAAGAGGATTACGAAAAGCCGTCTGAAGTAGTAGTCCTGATACTGCCAATGCCATACCACAGAGTAATGCGGTCAATGACTGTGGAAGACGTGACTCAATCACTATTAATCTCCAGCTGTCTTTAGTGGGCTCATGTCCGCTGAGAATACCGAATACATCTGTGAACGGTATCTTGACTGAACCGAAAGTCAGATTGGCTATTATTAACAGTACAATAGTTGTGACAAGTGTGAGAGATATTGTTTTTGAACGTGACATAAAAGGCTTTATTTCTTAATCTTTATTATCAGTCTTGAATTAGGCAGACTATCTGCATAAGCCGTAAATGTGGCCTTGCCTGCTTTATGTGATGATTGCACTATTGCTGTCAGTTGACCGTTAAAGAGATGCATTTGCGGCTCCTGGAAAGGATCCAAGCAGGTAGGGTCTCCATTGGCTGAGGCACGAAATGTTGCTTCTCCTTCTACTGAAAAACTGATCAAACGATTTTCATTCGGACATAGATTGCCATCTTTGTCTACCAAACGGACGTTTATGTAAGAAAGATCCTTGCCATCGGCAGTAAGAGTCTTTCTGTCAGCGGTAAGTTCGAGATGATCCGGAGCACCTGCTGTACATATCGAATCTGTTCCGGCGATATTGCCGTCTTTATCGAATACTTTTACAATAACCTTGCCCGGTTCGTATCTTACATTATTCCACATCAGACGATAGCGATTCTTTAGAGAACTGTCGTTCTTTTTCTGAATACCATAGCTCTTTCCATTCACGAACAGTTCTGCTGAAGAGTAGTTCGTATAAACGAATATCGGAGTTATTTCTCCTTCACGTCCTTCCCAATTCCAATGCGGTAGTATGTGAATAGTGGTCTCTTCAGGATTCCAAATGCTCCGATATAGATAATAACGATCCTTTGGAATAGATGCCAAATCTATTATTCCGAACATTGAGCTGTGGTTTGGCCATTGGCTGTCATACGGAGTAGGTTCTCCCAAATAGTCAAATCCTGTCCATACGAATTGCCCAATGGTCCAGTCATAGTCGTCCATCATTGAAAAATCCAAATCGGGAAGATTGGACCATGAGCATGTCTCAATATCGTATGATGAGCATTGTCCGTCTTTGTAAATGGCGTCCTTTTTTTCCAAAACAGGAAATTTATATATGCCGCGGGAACTTATTGTAGATGCAGTTTCGCTACCTAAAACAATCTTTTGTGGTAGGGTTCTGTGAGCCTCCTCATAGAGACTGACCCGGTAATTCAATCCCGGTACGTCAAGTACAGCTGCAAAGCCGTTTCGAAGTGTTTCTCCAACACGATCCATTCCACATGTAACAGGTCTGGTAGGATCTTCCTGATGACAAATATCTTGTAGAGAACGTGCCACCTTTGCACCGTTGGGACTTCCCTGTGTGGGTACCTCGTTTCCTATACTCCACATGACTACGCTTGCATGGTTGCGGTAATTACGCAGCATGTTACGCATATCCTTTTCTGCCCATTCATTGAAAAAACGGTGGTAGCCGTTACGGCATTTCTGAACATCCCATTCATCGAAAGGTTCTATCATAAGCATAATACCCATTTCATCGCATAGTTCAACTAAATCAGGTGCCGGCATATTATGCGATGTGCGGATGGCATCGCATCCCATATCTTTCAACATGGTTATTTGATGACGTATTGCTGAGCTGTTTACAGCGGTACCTAATGGTCCAAGATCATGATGCAGACATACACCTTTGAATTTCCTCAGTTTCCCGTTCAGATAAAATCCGGTTTCATCCAATTTTATAGTGCGAACTCCAAAGATTGTAGTATAACTGTCTAAAATCTTTCCTTCTTCTACTACTTCTGTGACAGCTTTGTACAGATAAGGATTCTCCGGACTCCATAGGATGGGATTTTTTATTTCCAATTGTTGACTTGCTATCCCCGAACTGTCTATCTTGCTGGACCCACTCCAACTCACTTGTTTACCGTCAGCATCAATGATACTGGTTATGAATGCTGTTTTGTGTATAGTCATGTTATCACAATTTATATTCAATGTGATGTTGGCATTACCTTCTTGCATTGTGGTTAGTAACTGGGTTCCCCATACCGGGATGTGACAACGATTAGTTACAATAAGATGTACATTACGGTACAAGCCTGCACCGGGATACCATCGTGATGACTCCGGCTGATTTTCCAAACGGACGGCAAGTATGTTATTCTTTCCGTCAGTGTTCAGTAATGCGGTTATATCGCAAAAAAAAGAGTTGTATCCGTATGGCCAATAGCATGCTTTTTGACCGTTAATAAAGACATTGGCTTCACTCATTGCTCCATCGAACAACAGAACAACAGATTTGTCGGTATCGTATTGGGGAATATCAAAAGTCAGTCTATACCAGCCTATTCCCGTATATGGCAGACCTCCGGTACGACCGGTCTTATATGTGGCATTCTGTTCTCCGTTTTGGGCTATGGCAACGGATTGAGCGTCGTTGCCGCTTCCGAATGGTCCATAGATAGCCCAATCATGAGGTATTGTGACCGGAGTCCAATTTGAGTCATTGAATAACAGTGATTCAGCTCCTTTGGCCTCACCACGATTAAAAAGCCAACCCTCTTCCAACAGTATCTCATGACGTGCCGATCTATCTGTTGCCGCCGAGACGGATGAGGGTACCATTTGTATAAATATTACTGAAATACAGGATGCAATAATCTTGAAAAGTTGCATAATGATGCTGATAATTGGTTAATTGCGTAAAGATAGTGTAAATTGGAAACTGTACCCAAATTTATAGGATATCAAAACGAAAACAGCTTTATAATTTGATTCGTATTTAGAAATTCCGCATATTATTTATTCCGTGCGGTATTGTGTAGGAGTCATTCCTGTGATTCTTTTAAAGAAGCGGAAAAAAAATGATTGGCTTTGGAAGTTGAGTTTTATGGCAATCTCTTTTATGGAGAGATTGGAATGCTTTAGAAGATGTTTGGAGGTCAGTATTACAAAGTCGTCTATCCACTCTGGTGCTGTTCTGCCGCTTACCTCTTTAACTATACGTGAAAGGTATTTTGGAGTTACGCACAGCTTGTCGGCATAGAATCCAACCATTCGCTCTTTTGAATGGTTTTCTCCTGCCAATTGCAGAAATTGTTCGAACATGGATTTATGTCTATTGGAGCGAATGGGTTGTTTTTCATCAGTTTTAAGCTTGGATTTATACATGAAACCGGCAAATTGGTAGAATACGGCAGAGATAAGACTGCTGATACTTTCTCTTCTGTATTTTGTATCGGAATTAATTATATCGGTTATTAGATTTACATACTTTTCCAATAAAATTGTCTCTTCTTCGTATAACATAATGCAGGGGTTCTTCAGAACGGTAAGAGCTTCGAGAAGCAGTTTGTTTATATCAAGTCCAACATTTGACAGAAAACTTGAGGCTACATTGATAAATGTAAATTTCGAAGAAAATACCTGTTCGCTAAGATTACTGTCGGAAATTCTGACTATATTTCCCGGCAAAACCAGCAGTAACATACCTTTAGTCAGCTTGTATTTTGTCAGATTTACGGTACATTCTACCTCACCTGCAAAACAGTAGGCGGCCAAATAGCTGTTGATTTTGAAGGGGTATTTTAAAAGTTTAATGTTTGCATAGCCAAGTCCTCTTGATATGACAAGATCATCACCTAATTCTATAGTGTTGTCACCTTCTCCTATCATCTCGCGAAGTTTGGAAGGAGTGACTTCAATCTCATACAATGTATCCATTTTGAATAATTTTCGACAAATATACTCTAATATTGAGAAGAAAGATGTTATTTTTGTTGTATTTTCGACCAATAGATACAATTTGTGTCTATCTCTGTTACTGCCTGACCTTAGCGTATTATTAATTTTGCACCGAAAATAAAAGGAATAGATATGAAGTATAGTCTTTCTATTATTAAGTATGCATCAATTGTGATGTTTACGATTCTGACACAGCCTGCCCATGCTCAGAAGATTCTTTCTCTTCAGGATTGCCGTTCCATGGCTCTCGAAAACAACAGTCAGTCGAAGA
>CAYOGG010000069.1:0-7170 GCA_964403455.1 uncultured Bacteroidaceae bacterium
CCGTAACCGGCTGCCGTCGGCGAAGAAACAATAGCAATACGCTGAGGGACAATAGGAATAGCCAATTCCTTATTCAGTTCCAAAACACCCTCCGCTTCCAAACGAGCCAAAATTTCCCTACGACGTCTGGCCATATCACCCATAGTATATGTCGGATCAATATCCGATACTACCAATGAATATCCGAAAACCTCATGAAATGAAACATTGACCTGTAATAGAACATTTAATCCGACAGATAGTGCCAATCCTGTCTCTTGTTCAAAAAACGGCTTTAAACGCTGAAAAGTAGAATTCCATATATTGGCTTTCGCTTTTGCAATAAAACCTGTTCCTGAAGAATTTTTCTGCACTAATTCCAAATAGCAATGACCATTATAGGCTACTGACATACTGCTTATTTCTGCCTGAACCCAGTAAGCAGTACTCATTTCGTACTGCAGAGTACTCTTTACCAAACCATTGAGTTCAAATAGTGTTATGGATTTCATCGGTATTTATATATTGATTTATTCCCCTTTGCGTAGATATTATTGCACCTCCGATTACCGTATCTCCACAATAAAATACTGCCGATTGTCCGGGTGTCACTGCCGATGCCTGTTCAAGAAAACGCACCATAAGGCGCTCCTCGCCGGGAATAATCTCTAGACTACAAGGTATTGCACGGCTTCGATATCTAATTCTAACAGAAAGGCCCTCCTCCGACGGCAGGTTTCCATCAGATATGCCTACAAACCGTTGAGACTGCACGAACATGGAACTAGTCTCCAACTGCTCAGGTTGTCCGAGCATAACAGTATTTTTTTCAGCGTTGGTACGTAGCACATACACCGGCTTACCAAATGCAACTACCAACCCTTTTCGCTGTCCAATAGTATAGAAAGGATAGCCTTTATGTGTGCCTATCACCTTACCTTCAGCATCTACAAATTTCCCCGAGCCTATTCGATTATCTATATCGGGAATTCGTGTTTTCAGCAAATCACGGTAATCTTTTTCAATGAAGCATATCTCCATGCTTTCCGTATCATGAGATTTCATTTCAAATCCGTTATCAGCCAGATACCTACGAACTTCACTCTTTGTCTTCTCTCCAAGCGGGAATATTGTACGCTTTAAAACATCTTGTCCCAAACGCCACAGGAAATAGCTCTGATCCTTCAAATCGTCTACACCCCTGGCAACATAAAACGATCCATTCAGACTGACAATTCGCGCATAATGTCCGGTTGCTATATATTCACAACCTAATTTGTCGGCCCACTCTACCAATACATTAAACTTAAACCGAGGGTTGCATTCAACACACGGATTTGGAGTCACTCCAGCCAGATATCCGTTTAAAAATGGAGTCACAACATCTCTTTCAAACGAATCGCGTTCGTCTGCCACATAATGTTCTATATTCAATCTTTGCGCTAAAGATCCGGCTTCGATAATATATCCCGGCATCGTCTCACCATCCGCATCTATTCTCATTTTAGATGGAATATCAACATTGCGAATAGTCAGCCCTACAACATCATATCCCTGATTAATAAGAATATGACAAACTGCGGTACTGTCAATTCCTCCACTCATTCCTACTAAAATTCTCCTTTTCATCGCTAAACTTGTTTACGCAAAAGTAGCTTATTTTTCACTTGTATAAAAATTAGAAGTTGAATTATTCTGTACTTTTGTACCTTATAAAACGATTTGAAAATGACTGAGTTGAAGACAACATCCGAATTAGGAAGTGAGAAAATAGGTAAATTATTGATTAGATATGCCATACCGTCCATAGCTGCAATGTTGGCTTCTTCACTATATAACATCGTTGACCGCGCTTTTATAGGAAAAGGTGTAGATGCATTAGCTCTATCCGGACTTGCGGTAACCCTTCCGCTAATGAATCTTTCTGCTGCTGTCGGTTCCTTAGTCGGCATCGGTTCTTCCACCATGATTTCCATTAAACTTGGACAGAATGATAATCGCAACGCTCAAATCATATTCGGTAACTCCGTAACACTGAATACCATCATCGGAATTACATTCGGTCTAATCTTTTTGATATTTCTAAATCCCATACTTACCTTATTCGGAGCCACTGCCGCAACGATTGAATACGCTCGCAGCTATATGATGATTATCCTGATAGGCAATATGATAACGCATCTATATTTCGGGTTAAATTGCATACTCCGTGCAACGGGACATCCGCGTTTAGCCATGACAGCGACATTAGGAACTGTATTTCTAAATACATTTTTGGATTACCTCTTTATTATGGTGTTTCACTGGGGTATTCAGGGTGCAGCTATTGCAACCATCCTTTCTCAGGCTCTTGCACTTATCTGGCAATTGTACAAATTAAGCAACAAAAAAGAACTGATACATCTGAAACGCGGCATTTTTCGACTCAATCCTGAACTTGATCGTCAAATGTTTACCATTGGACTCTCTCCGTGCCTTATGAATGCAGCAAGTTGTTTGGTTGTATTACTTATCAACCGTAAATTATTACAGTATGGAGGTGATTACGCCATTGGTGCTTACAGCATTGTGAACAGTTTCCTGTTTATGATGATTATGATTGTCATGGGATTCAACCAAGCCATGCAACCTATTGCAGGTTATAACTGGGGAGCAGGATTACTTGACAGAGTACTGAAAGTATTAAAGATAACCATTATTCTAGGTACATTAGTTACTACAACAGGATTCCTTATCACTCAGTTAGCCACAATCCCATGTATCAGGATATTCACCAATGATCCGAGATTGACAGAGTTAGCTTCAGAAGGCATGCATTTAGTATTTATAATGGCTCCTTTGGTCGGTTTCCAGATGGTTTCGAGTAATTTTTTTCAGAGTATAGGTATGCCGGGTAAATCCATACTGATGTCTCTTTCAAGACAACTGTTGCTATTAGTCCCATGCCTTCTTATTATTCCGAATTATCTCGGCACAAAAGGAGTATGGATAAGCTTGCCGATTGCCGATGGACTATCCATAATATTAGCATCATTACTTCTTACCAATCAGATTAGAAAAATCAATAGATCCTTAGACCTAAAAAGAAATAGTTATGAGTAAACATTATGCAATCAATTTAGCCCGCCAGGTAGGCAGCGGAGGCCATGCGGTAGCAGATGTTATAGCAAGAAGGTTAGACATCAATATGTATGACAAACAGATTCTTGTAGAAGCGGCAAAAGATTCCGGAATAGATACCAAGTATTTTGCTCAAGTTGAGGACTCTCCTATCAAACGTAATATCCTGAGTAATCTCATTATGGGATTGACCGATTCAATTCCTTCAAGCAATTTCATTGATAGCGATACTCTTTTCAAGTTTCAAAGTGATTCAATCCGAACCATACACGGACGTGAAGATTGCGTCTTTGTAGGAAGATGTGCCGATTATATACTTCGCGAAAGCAATATGTGTGCGAACTTCTTCATATCGGCAAACATGGAAGATAGAATCCGCTGGATGATGAGTGATTGTAACTGTGACGAAAAAAAAGCAATAGGGATTATTAATGACAATGATCGCCACCGTGCAGCATACTACAACTATTACACCGGACAAAAATGGGGCTACGCAGGAATATATGACCTATGCTTAAATACATCGATAATTGGAATAGAACGCTGTGCAGAATTGATTATAGAAACCACCTTCCACAAACTGAGTATTAAGAACCTATGAAACGTATCGGATTAATATCGGACACTCATGGCTATTGGGATGAGAGATATAAGAAATATTTTGCGCAATGCGATGAGATATGGCATGCAGGAGATATTGGTTCATACAGCATAGTTCAAAAACTAAGTGAGATAGCTATGTTGCGTGCTGTCTATGGCAATTGCGACGGATACGATATACGTAGTGCTTTTCCTGAAATCAATCGTTTCAAAATAGAAGATGTTGATATAGTCATGAAACATATCGGCGGTTCGCCGGGTCATTATGACAGTTCCATCAAACCTCATCTGTATCAAAACAGACAAAATCTCTTTGTATGCGGACATTCTCATATCCTTAAGGTTCAATTTGACAAGGATCTGAACATGTTATTTATAAATCCCGGCGCTGCAGGTCTCCAAGGTTGGCAGAAAGTACGAACCTTGATAAGGTTCACTATCGATGGAGATAAATTCAAAGACTTAGAGGTAATAGAAATTGAACGTGGTGACGAAAAAATTAATACTACATCTTAAACCTTTTTCTGATTTCAATATCTTATTAGATGATACAAACGAATTTTACGTTTTACCTTTTTATACAATTAAAAAAAATGAAGAAATTATTTTTTGCAGTAGCTATTCTGATGGTTTCTACCTTCAGTTTTGCTCAGGGATTCGGCGGTGGTCAAGGCATGAACTTCAATCCTGAAGATATGGCCAAGAGACAAGTTGATCGTCTCAATGAGCAGGTTCAGTTGACAAAGGCTCAACAGGATACTTTGACAACATTCTTCCTCGCTCAGAGCAAGGCTCAGCAGGCTCGTCGTGAGAAAATGCAGCAGGATGGCGGTGGCCAGCAGATGGGCCAAGGTTTCAGTGAAGAGATGATGAAAGAGATGCAGGCTCAGCGTGAAGCTCAGACAGCAAAAATCAAATCAGTTCTTACTCCTGAACAGTTCCAGAAGTATCAGAAAGCTGAGGAAGAGCGCAGACAGCAGATGGGTCAAGGCGGCGGCTTCGGTGGCGGCATGGGCGGCTTCGGCGGTGGTGCTCCTCAGGGCGGTGCTCCTCAGTTCTAATTACTGCAAGTCAATCAATAAAAAAATCCGAACAGAAATGTCCGGATTTTTTTTATTTGTTCAACTAAAACTCAAAAGAGACTGGAACCTATTAGTACAAGTATTTGGGCACTTAGTATACGCAAGAACATTGTCAACGGATAGACAGTAGAATAACTTACAGCCGGAGCATCATGTTCAGTCTGCTCATTAGCATAAGCCAATGCAGGAGGATCTGTATAGCTACCTGCTACAAGACCTAAAATACTGTAATAATTCATTTTATAGCGAATCCTGGCAACAAGCGATATTATAAAAACCGGTATAACAGTAATCAACAATCCCGAAATCATGAAAATAAGTCCCTCACCGGACATTATTGTATTAACAAAATTAGCACCTGATTTAATACCTACACTGGCCAAAAACAATGCTATTCCTATTTCACGCAACATAAGATTGGCACTGGCCTTCGTGTATGTTACCAGACCCATCTTGTAACCGAATCTACCAATCAGAATAGCAATAACCAACGGGCCTCCGGCCAATCCGAGTTTCATTGGAGTTGGAACACCAGGGATCATAACAGGAATGCTTCCGAAAAGTATACCGATCAATATTCCCACAAAAATCGTAGATATATTAGGAGTATCCAATCTTTTCAACTCATTTCCCACACGTGATGCAATAGCAGCAACCTTATCAGCCTGTCCAACCACAGTCATCCTATCTCCTACTTGTAATACCAAGCTGGAAGAAGCAAACAATTCCGTACCGGAGCGAACTATTCTTGTTATAGTTACATCATAAATACTGCCCAGATGCAACTGTCCGAGTGTCTTTCCATTCACCTTACTCTTAGTAATAACTATTCTACGCGAAACAAGCGGATTCGTTGTAACTATCTTATCCCAATCCACATCAACTATTACACCCAATATAGTCCTTATTGCCTCTGCATCCTCTTCCGAACTGACAATACAAAGCTGATCACCAGAATGCACGACAGTATCTTTATGGGGACTCTCCACATTGCCTTCGTGAAGTATCCTTGAGCAGATGAACTCTCTATTCAATATCCTGCGTAACTGCAATATAGTCTTTCCGTCAAGACTTGGATTCTGCATCTCGATATATTGACGGATTGGCTTCTTGGTATTGTTCTGCTCATTCATCGACGCCAATTGTTCATTCTCCTTATCGTCTTTAATCTTACATATAACCTTTACTATCATGGGAGCCATAATTACACCGACGACAGCCAATGGATATGCACAAGCATAGCCTGTTGCTATATCCACCCCACTCTTACCCATTTGTCGCAAGGCCTCCTCAGCCGCACCAAGACCGGGAGTATTCGTCACTGCGCCGCTAAGAACACCTACCAGCATAGGAAAACTATTCGGATCAAATCGGTCAAAAAACAGATAATAAGCTCCGATAGCAACAATTATATTCAGCAGAACCATTTCAAAGGCCAATCGGTTCATTCTCATGCCACCCTTACGGAACGAAGAGAAAAACGAAGGACCTACCTGAAGACCTATGCTGTAGACAAAAAGTATAAGTCCGAAATCCTGAATAAAATTTATCGTCTTAAGATTGCCTGTAAACCCTATGTGGCCCATCAATATGCCTACAAACAAAATGAAAGCGACTCCGAGTGAAACTCCAAAGACTTTAACTTTTCCCAGTCTTACTCCTAATGCTATAACTAAGGAATAAAGCAACAAAATGTGAGCAATCGACTCAGAGTCGAATAGTAGAGAATTTAGCCAATCCATTATTTATCAATTAATTTATCACCAAAAATAGAAACTTTTCCGTTTCAAACCGCAAAATTACTCTTTTATTTATCTCAAGATTCATTTTACATTAATTTTATTCTGCTATTATGTTAAATCCATTCGCCTATATTTGGATATAATTCATAGAACTGCCTGCGTCTGTTTTGCTATGTTAAATAGGTGTATTCTTTGAGACAAATATTAGACAAATTACTTATTAGTGTTTACCTTTGTAAGTCTGTAATTAACAGGTCAAGCTATTTGACCTTATTACAGTTTTCACAAATTATCCTTATACAAAAGTATTTTACAAGTTATGGCAAATAAGAAAGAAAAACTTTTTTCTGAGTTTCCGCCGGTATCCACAGAAGAGTGGATGGAGAGGGTCACAGAGGACCTGAAAGGTGCGGAATTCGAAAAGAAGTTGGTTTGGAAGACAAATGAAGGCTTCAAAGTACAGCCTTTCTATCGTGCGGAAGACATCAAAGAAATGAAGAGTACGGATGCTCTGCCCGGAAATTTTCCTTTCCTTCGTGGAAACAAAACAACTGACAACTCGTGGCTGGTTCGCCAGAACATAGAAGTCACGGATTTCAATGAGGCCAATGCCAAAGCTGTCAAACTGACAACAAAAGGTGTTGACT
>CAYOGG010000070.1:0-7159 GCA_964403455.1 uncultured Bacteroidaceae bacterium
TATATAATATATCGGGAATAAACGAAAAAAGCGGCCGGAATTAATTCTTCGGCCGCTTCTTTTATTAAAAGAACACTATTCCGAGAAATCAAAAAACCACCAATAGGTACCAAAATATTTCTTATACATATAATTGCTAATATATTGCTTCGATTCCGAATAGACAGTTTCTTTATCTTTAATATACTCTGCAAATAAAGCACGTTGTTCTTTACACTGTTCCGGATATAGTCTATCCATTTCCTGCGGAACTGCCTGACTATTATGTTCAGCCAATATCAATGCTTGAAGATAATAAAGAGGCATATTATTAGGATACCACGAAGATATCTTAAGATCATTAATCAAGTCATCCTGCAAAGCATCTGAGAAATCCACTAAATTTTTTCGTAATAAAAAAGCAGCTAATTTTCTATTGGCATATCCAATGCTATTATCACGAACAACCATTGATAAAAGAGTGTCTGCAACTACATTAGCATCACATTGTTTGAATTCAAAAAGACGTTCTCCAAGTTGACTTCCGGGAATAACATCTCCTATACTAAGTTGATATAATGATTTTGCTCTCAAAACAGAGATCTCGGTATTTATCTCTTCTGCATTTCTTCCGACGGCCAACACTTTATCATATCTACCTTGTTCGTAATATTTTTCCATACTTAATGTTCGATGCAAAGTTTCATTGGTATTTCCTATAAACAATGTACAAAACATCGCTATAACCAAAATAAGGAGATTATTTGCATAAAGAGATTGAATATCAATACTACGGCTATATCTTCTAACAGATATTACTTTACAAATAATCATAAACAAAATCGTGGCAGAAGCAATCAATATCCATATTCCAACAGAAAACCGGTTTCCATTCATACTGCTAAAATTGGTACAAACACCAAGTATTAATGCAGAAGGCAAATAACTGCAAGCATATAAGCCATCGGAAAACTTAAAAATCTTTTCAATCGGAACAGAGATAAAGGTCAAAGCTATGGATAACAATATGGCCAAAAAAAGAGTTCTGGAAAACCCGGTGGCAGAACTTGCATATACCTCCAAATAATTCTCAATCAAGACCTTTTGAAAAAATAATATATATACGAAAGAGAAGATGAAGAACAAACATCTTACTGTATTTCTGATTGTCTTTCCATATTTATCCATATCTTTCTCTTTATTTTTTTAGTACGAATGAAGTTCTTGCCGGCAGATATAATTTTATCCATTCTTTACCGGTATGCTTATACAATTCATCTGGAATGGTGTAATGTAATTGAGTATCATCAACCAGTCCATTGCCGCCGAATTGAATGTTATCACTATTCAATACCATCCTATAAGTACCCTTAGGAACTAAAAAACCATAGTCACTATATGATATGGACGGATTAAAATTAAAAACAAATATATAGTTTCCTCGACAAAAGGCCAAAACCTGATCTCCATTATTATGCCAAATCTCTTCAACTTTACTACTTTGGAAATTATACTCATCTCCAATAAGATGAATCATTGCCTTATCAAAATCTCCAAGCCAACAGTAACATAAGCTCTTGTCGTCGACTAAGCTCCACTGACGTCTTGCATATTTAAAGCTCCAACCATTACCCTCTCTTGGAAAATCAATCCATTCGGGATGACCGAACTCATTACCCATAAAATTCAAATAACCTCCATTGATGGTTGACAATGTAATCAACCTTAACATCTTATGCAGTGCTATTCCTCGTGATGTATTTAGGTTTCCGTCATCTTTTTTGAAATGCCAATACATATCAGCATCTATCAATCTGAAAATCACTGTTTTATCACCCACCAAAGCCTGATCGTGACTCTCTACATAAGAGATTGTCTTTTCCTCTTGCCTACGGTTTGTAAGTTCCCAAAAAATATCGGATACCGACCATTCTTCATCTTTTTTCTCTTTGATTATCTTTATCCAATTATCAGGAATATTCATGGCCATACGATAATCAAACCCATAGCCTCCATCAACAAAAGGTGCTGCCAATCCGGGCATACCGGAAACCTCTTCTGCAATCGTTATAGCTTTTTTATTACATTGATGTATCAACTTGTTGGCCAACATAAGATAACAAATAGCATCATTATCTTGATGGCCATTGAAATAATCGTCATAACTACAAAAATTTTCTCCAAGACCGTGACTGTAATACAGCATTGATGTTACCCCGTCAAAGCGATATCCGTCAAAATGGAACTCTTCCATCCAATAACGACAGTTGGAAAGCAAGAACTTCAATACTTCAGCTTTTCCATAATCAAAGCAGAGAGAACCCCATGAAGAGTGTTCATGACGATCACCATGCAAAAAATATTGATCCTTATCTCCTGCTATGTTACCAAGTCCTTCCAACTCGTTTTTAACAGCATGAGAATGTACTATGTCCATTATGACCGCGATTCCCATTGAATGAGCCGCATCAATCAGCTGTCTTAGCTCATCAGGAGTACCAAACCTAGACGAAGGGGCAAAAAAACTGGAAACATGATATCCGAAACTTCCGTAATACGGATGTTCTTGAATAGCCATAATCTGTATGCAGTTATAGCCATAATCCTTAATTCTCGGAAGGACATTATCAATGAACTCCATATACGTACCTACAGAATTACTCTCTTGCGACATACCTATATGACATTCGTATATCAACAACGGTGACGTAGAAGGTTTAAAACTCTTATTGGAGAATTTATAAGGTTTTTCCGGAGCCCAAACTTGGGCTGCAAACATTGAAGTATTACTATCCTGAACGACCCGATTGCAATATGCCGGTATCCTATCTCCACTTCCTCCTTTCCAATATACCCTTATTTTATAATACTGTCCGTGACAAACAGCGGATAGCGGTAATTTTGCCTCCCAGTCTCCATTTCTCCCAATAGAATACAATCTAAATTGTTCTTGTTCTTTCCAGTCTGAAAAATCACCAATCAAAAATATGGAGGTTGCATTTGGTGCCCATTCTCTAAAAATCCACCCATCAGATATCTTATGCAAACCATAATATTCATGTCCGGAAGCATACTCCTTTAATGAAATAGCTCCCCCCCCAGTCAACTCTTTTTCCTTATCCAGTGTATGAAAATGACGTCTTTCAATCGCAGTTGAATAAGGTTTAAGCCATGGATCCATCTTTATGATTTTCAGCATAGGCTACTATTATTTTCTCATTTTAATTATCAACTTATGTATTCCGTTTGATGTAATTGCCGGGGCATGTCCTTCACCGGGAAAAAATATGACAAACATACCTTTTCTAACCTCTATATATGTATCGGCCAAACCGGGATAAAAAGCGATGTCCGCCTTTGAGTCATACAGAATAGATGGTTTTAATAACATATTACCTGGAGTGTATCCCATCTCTTCATCACATGATATGGGAATCTGTATGTCAATATACTCCAAATGAGATTCAAGAGGAGCCTCAGACCTATTCTTCGCATCCTGAATACTTACATTAATAAAAAGATCTTCTCCCTTAATAAGAATCTTTCCCGACTTCAGAGTTGAAAGATCCGATTTTGCAAGAAAATCCACTACGCTATCCATTAAAGGATTAATAGTCTGATATCTTTGAATATTATCTAATGTATCAATTATCATTTTAAATCTATTAATAGTTTATTGTTCTGATTATATTACCATCATTATCCTTTACAATAAAGGTTCCAATTCTACGCCCCTGACTGAATTCGCCTTCATGACTGGTCCCATCGGGATCTTCCAACAAACCTTTTCCATCAATAACTCCGTCAGAAAATCCTCCATTATATTTCTTTCCGTCAGCCAAGCTCATTGTTCCCTGGCCTGAAGGTTTATTATTATGCCATTCACCATAAAAACTGTCACCGTTTGACCATATCAATTTTCCATCACCTTCACGTTGATTTTCCTTCCAATAGCCCTCGTATTTGGAACCGTCCGACCATGTAAAAACGCCGTAACCATCAGCTTTTCCAAGTTTAAATGAGCCATCATATACATCACCATTTGCGAATATATACTTCCCTGTCCCCGACATGGCTCCATTCTTGAACTGTCCTATATATTTATCTCCCGATTCGAATTCACACCTCCCTTGCCCATTCTCATGATCATGCAACCAGGAACCGATATATCTGTATCCATTAACCGTATATTCACCCTCCCCCTCACGAAGACCGTCATTCCAATAACCTCTATATACCGAGCTGTCAGCCCAAACCATCTCACCAAAACCTTCTCTAAGATCTTCTTTCCAGTTACCGGAATAATGAGAGCCGTCGTGCCATAAGTAAACACCCTTTCCACTACGTTTATCTTTCACCCATTCACCTTTATAAATATCTCCTTCAGCATAAGTCATTACTCCTTCACCGTGCTGGAAATCCTCAAACCACATTCCGGAATAACGATTACCGTTAGAATAAAAGTAATCACCTTGACCGTGCTGCTTATTATTCAGCCATTCTCCTTCATATCTTTCTCCATCGGCAAATGTATATATTCCATGTCCGTTTCTAATACCTTTTACATATTCACCTTCATAAATATCGCCGTTTTTAAAGACCGTACGACCTGATCCGTTAGGTAGTTTACGAATCAAGGGGCCGGTATATACAGCTCCGTTGTCAAAAACATAATCGGATTTTATATCAGTTATCTCTCTTCTGTTTCTTGACGAATTATCTACTATACTATCACTGATTGTTCCGGAGAATGACATTGTAGCAAGCATAAAAGATCCTATAATTAATATGGTCTTTATATATCTCATAAATCATTCTCCCGAATATATTTCTCGGCATTCTCAAGATCCTCCGGAGTATCTATGCCGATAGTTTCAACATCAGTAACACCTACCTTAATATGATATCCTGCTGATAACCATCGTAATTGTTCTAAACTCTCCGCCTTTTCCAATTGAGTCTGAGGCAGCCTTGTCACATCCTCAAGTACCTTTGAGCGAAAGGCATATAATCCGATATGTTTGAAATATATCTGTTTTGAGGCCCATTCCTGTTCCTTAACTCCACGTAGATAAGGAATTACACTTCTACTGAAATACAGAGCATTCCAATTATCGTCGACAACCACCTTCGGACTATTTGGATTTGATAAATGCTCAAAAGTAGAATCTACCGGAAAAGGTTTGACCAATGTAGCAATATCAGTATCGGATTTGTCAAATAGATCTTTTAAAGTGAGCAATTGTGAAGGTTGGATAAAAGGTTCATCACCTTGTATATTAACCACCACATCTGCCTTTTTACCGCACTTAAGATATGCTTCAAAACAACGGTCGGTTCCGCTCTTGTGATCCTCTCTTGTCATCAGAGCATCTCCTCCAAATGAATGAACCACATCAAAAATGCGCATATCGTCGGTTGCCACATAAACATTATCAAAAACTTTCTTTGCCTGCTCATAGACCCTTTGTATTACAGGTCTGCCGCCAAGAATAGCCAAAGGCTTTGCAGGAAAACGCGTTGAAGCGTATCTGGCAGGAATAATTGCTACAAATTCCATATTAAAACGATTCGATATTGTGGTTCTCTATTACTTCATTATCGCCACCATCTCCGGAACATGGATCAAAACCTTCAGGCATATCAAATCTCGCTGCAGGAGAATAACCGAATGATGAGGCATGCTCATAGACTTTCTGCATAAATAAACCCCATATAGGCAAAGCCATTCTTGATCCCTGGCCAAATTCCATTGTATCAAAATGAATATCTCTATCTTCACCGCCCACCCAACATCCGGCTACAAGTTCCGGAGTATAACCTATGAACCATGCGTCCGATTGATTATCCGTAGTACCTGTCTTTCCTCCGCAATCCATCCCGACATAACTGCGCACACGCCTACCGGTACCTTCATCAATAACCGCTCTCATCATATCAATCATCTTATATGATGTCTCAGCACTAATAACCTCATTGCCCTGAGCAGAGAAAGAGGCCAAGGTATTGCCCTCACTATCCTCAATATGAGTAACATAAAGCGGTTGTGTACGGACTCCCTTATTTACAAAAGCAGTATATGCGCTTACCATTTCAGAAACTGATACATCACAAGGTCCCAAGCATAATGAAGGTACAGGTTCGATTGCCTGATTTCGCAATCCGAATTCATGAAGAATATTCTTGAACTCATAAGGACTTAACTTACTCATTAGAAATGCGGTTACGTTATTATTTGAGCGAGACAAGCCCCATTTTAGAGTCACCAATTCTCCGATTCTTTCTTTACCCTCATCCTTTGGACGCCATATCTCACCACTCTCAGTCAAGATAGTCTGCGTCTGATTAATAGTTTGATCACAAGGTGAGAAACCGCTTTCCATTGCAAGTGAATACAGATAAGGTTTTATTGTAGAACCGACTTGCCTGCGACCTTTCGTAACCATATCGTATTGAAATTGACGATAATCCGGACCACCCACATATGCCTTTACAAAACCGCTTTTCGGTTCCATGGCCATAAATCCGGTACGAAGGAAATACTTGAGATAACGAAGAGAATCCATCGGACTCATAACAGTATCAATATCTCCATCATAGGAAAATATAGTCATCGAACGAGGAATATCAAAAAGATGACGTATCTCTTCATCGCTTTTTCCTTGTGCTTTCAACGAACGATAATAATCTGTCTGCTTCATAGCACGAACCATAATACTTTCCACCTCTTCCGGTTTTAGATTTGATGTAAATGGTGCCGGTTTTTTTGTACCTTTTGCCTTAAAGAAAAGAGGTTGAAGGTAATTTATTAAATGTTCTGCAACAGCTTCCTCTGCATATTGTTGCATTTTAGAATCAATAGTTGTATATATCTTTAATCCATCGGAATAGATATTATACGGAGTTCCATCTGCTTTATGATTCTTATTACACCATCCGTAAAGAGGATTATTTTTCCAATCCATGGAATCCTCATAATATTCTTGCATCTGCCAGCCACGATAGTTTTTCTTTTCAGGTTTCTTTGCTGTAAGTACAGCACGCAGATACTCACGAAAATATGTTGCCAATCCTAATTTATGATCTACTCTATGATAGTTAAGAACTATATCGGTTGATTGTAAAGAATCCGACTCTTCGCGAGTCAAATATCCGGCCTTTTTCATCTGACCCAATACCA
>CAYOGG010000071.1:0-7123 GCA_964403455.1 uncultured Bacteroidaceae bacterium
TCGTGAGAAATATAAGATGCGCAGGTCTGATGAGGATGTTTTTATTGAAGAATAATGATTACCTATGAATAGATTCGGACAGATATTGATGTATTGTGGCGGAATAATGCTTTTAGTTGGATCTGTAGTGTATATTACGGGTTGGGTGTATGCACCTTATCTTTATTGTATCGGTTCAATTATGTTTGCTTCCGTACAATTTTCAGATAGATATAATGGTAATGATTTTATATTGAGAAGATTACGTTTACAACAAATTTTGGGAGCGTTGTTTTTGCTTATTACGGGATATCTGATGCTTTTTTCGGATGGTTTGCATCTGAGATTGTTGGAAAATTTAACAATGCAATCTGATCTGAGAACTATTTTATTGGCATTAACTGCGAAAAATATCTGGATTGCCACACTATGTATTGCAGCTGTTTTTGAGTTGTATTCTGCATTAAGAATTGATAGTCGAAGGGATTGGCTGAATAAAGAAAAATTAAAGGAATAATGAATTGATTTATTTTGTATAATTAACGGTTATTTGTAGCTAACTCATTGAATTACATTAAATAATAATAAATGAGGAACAGATATCAATTTGAAATTGTACATTTGCCTATTAATATTTCGGATAATGAAGTTTTGATCAGGTTAATATGAAATTTCCTCTTTCAGTTTTTGCATCGATTGTCGTATCGTCCTTGTTATCATCATGTAATCGTCCATATCAGATTAATGGAACGGTCGAAGTATATGGTTACGACGGCAAGAATTTATCATTGGTTTCTTGTTCGGATGGCTCCTTTAAAGTAATTGATTCATGTCGGGTCAATCACGGTACTTTTCATATGAAGGGAAAAACGGACAATGTGCGTTTTGTGGTTTTATGTAAGGAAGGAGAGCCTATTATGCCTTTATATATTGAGGGAGGCACTACTAACGTCTCAGTGATGCCTACATATCTTAAAGCATCCGGCACTAAACAGAATGATTTACTTTACGGTTTTTTGCAAAAGAAAAGTGCCATTGATAGCAGATATGAAGACTTTTACCAGAAAAAGATGAATTTGATGATATCCGGTAAATCCAATCTAAATGAATTTCATACTATAGAAGATAGTATAAACTCTATAGTTAAGGAGGCTGAAGAATTGATTTATTGTTTTATCTCTAAAAACTATAAAGAACAAGCTGCCGTTGGAATCTTTTCTATGATGTGTAATTCTTCCAGAGATTCTTCCTCTGTTACGCCCTTGATGCGTAAGATATTGGATAATGCTCCTGAGGAGTTCTTGGATGCACCGAATATTCAAGCTTATGTAGGTAGAGTCGGATATTCATCGATAAATTAATCGAGATCTAGTTCAAATATTCTGATATTATTTCCCTTGCTTCGTCTGATGATTGACGCATGTATGTGATGCGTTCTGCCTCTTCAGTATCTACTGTGCCTTTCGGAGGAATAGGTTTATGAAATGTTATATTGATTTTATGCCATGTTACAAACCATTTGTTTCTAGGAAGGACACTATAAGCTCCATCGATAGTTACAGGTAATATTGGCAGATGTAATTCCTCCGCAATCTGAAATGCACCGCGTTTGAATTTGCCGATTTTACCGTCATGTGTACGAGTTCCTTCTGGAAAGATAACAAGTGACATTCCATTGACGAGTCTGTTTTCTGCGGTTTTAAGACTCTCCTGACTTTTTATTTTAGAGCTACGATCTATTAAAATATGTCCTGCGGCTATACAAGCGGCACCAACCAAAGGTATTCTTTGTATCTCTTGTTTCATGAGCCACTTGAATTTTATTCCTAAAAATCCGTATACGATGAAGGCGTCGAAGTAGCTTTGATGGTTTGCTACGATTATGTAAGATTCTCCTTTCTTAATATTATCACGACCTTTAGTATTTACCGGTAGAAGAAAAATCCAACAGAATAAACGTCCCCAGATCATACCCGGATAATAGCCCCAGAAGTTACTGCTACCTATTATGGATCCTACAAATGTAGTTATTGCAGTTAGTACCGTACTTACCAATATTACCGGTAGGGCGATACATATCTGATATAGGATATAGATGAGTTTTATCATCTTGAAAATTCAATTTGTTCACCGAAAATCTTGTCGTTAAACCGGCCTTCACAGTAAACCTGATTGCCGTTAACCCATGTATATTCAACTTTCCAATGCATCTGCACTCCTTCGAATGGGCTCCATTGGCATTTGTTATAAAGATTGTTTCCATTGACCGTATAGCCGGAATCGGAACGCGAGACTAATGTCAGATCCGCTTTGTACCCTTCTCTGATATATCCGCGATGCTTAACTTTAAATAATGTAGCAGGGTTATGGCTCATTAGTCTTGCTATATCCGGTAATGTCAGATTGTCGGTGTCTGAAAGTTCAAGCATAATGGGGAGTGAATAGGGTAGAATAGGCATTCCCGATGCCGCTGTAAGGCATCCTCCTATTTTTTCACTCAATAGGTGAGGGGCATGGTCAGTACCGATAATATCAATATTGCCATCTGTTAGGGCATTATGCAGAGCTTGTCTGTCGCTTATACTTTTTATTGCAGGGTTACATTTGATTCTTGCACCGAGTCGGTCATAATCACTTTCTGAGAAATACAAGTGGGCAGGGCAAGCTTCAGCAGTAAATTGTTTTTGTCCTATCGGACCTTTGGAAAACAACGACAACTCTTTTGCCGTTGATATGTGTAGAATATGTAATTGAACATTTGTACCGGAAGCAATCTCAAGGGCTTTATATGTAGAAGCATAACAGGCTTCTGCACTACGTATCAGCGGATGATATGATATAGGCGGTTCACAACCCAGTTCTTTAGTGTATTTGCTGATGTTACTATTGATTATGGTGCTGTCTTCACAATGAGCTGCAACGGGTATTGTAGCCTTTTGAAATAAGTCTCTGATGATTTCTCCGTTATCCAACAGCATATCACCGGTACTTGACCCCATGAATAGTTTGATGCCGCATATACTCTTCGGGTCTATTTCCGATATTTCATTCAGGTTGTTTTTGGTTGCACCAAGATAAAAGGAGTAATTTACGATGGATGATGTCGAGGCGATGGTCTGTTTCGCATGCAAAGCGTTTATAGTGATGGTCTGCGGAATACAGTTCGGCATATCAAAGACAGATGTAACACCGCCTGCTGCGGCCGCATGGCTTTCACTGCTTATGGTACCTTTGTGAGTTAAGCCCGGCTCACGAAAGTGCACATGGTCATCAATGACACCGGGAAAGAGATATTTTCCAGAAGCGTCAATGACTTCAATGAAATCGAATTTTGGAACGGAATCGGTGGGATATATTCCGGTTATTATATCATCGTTAATGATGACTGAAGCAGTCTTAATAGAACCTTCATTAACGACGAAAGCGTTATGTATGAGCTTCAATCCCATGCTGAATAATTAAGCGGTTTTCTTTTGTGGATAATTTCTGAACCAACTGGATATCTTTAGGCGAATAACTCCAAAAAAAGCTTCTCCGAATATTCCACTATTCATCTTTGATGTTCCGAGTTCTCTGTTTACGAATATGACAGGTACTTCTTTAATCTTAAATCCACATTTGTAAGCAGTGAATTTCATCTCGATTTGGAAGGCATACCCTTTGAAACGGATTTCATCCAAATTAATAGTCTCCAGAACTTCTTTGCGATAACACTTGAAACCGGCTGTAGAATCTCGCAAAGGTAAACCTGTAACAATATGGACAAAACGAGAGGCGAAATATGACATGAGTACACGTCCCATAGGCCAGTTAACTACATTTACTCCGCTGACGTATCTGGAGCCGATTGCTACATCATATCCCTCTTCATTACATGCGTGATAAAGACGCGGTAAATCATCCGGGTTATGTGAGAAATCTGCATCCATCTCAAATATGAAATCGTATTTGTGTTCGATAGCCCATTTAAAACCTGCGATATATGCAGTGCCGAGACCGAGTTTACCTGATCGTTCCAATAAAAAAAGTCTTTCGGTGAATTCTTTTTCTTGTAGAGTCTTAACTATTGTTGCTGTGCCATCGGGAGACCCATCGTCAATAATCAATATGTTAAACCCCATCTCAAGTCTAAGTACGGCCCTGATGATATTTTCAATATTCTCTTTTTCGTTGTAAGTCGGTATGATGACAACGCTTTTATTAGTAATCATAGACATTCTGCATTTATTGCAAACTTATGAAAAAAAATCATCTGCGAACCTTTTTTGAATTCTTTTTCTTGTTCCTGTTCTTTCTTTTCTTCAGTATGACGGATGTTATGATTACAATTACCACAATACCGACAATTATGAGTGATGTAGCATTCAAACTGTCACCTTTAATTCTGGACCACATATCGAGCATGGCTTCTGTGCGATCATCGCAATCATGCATAAGGGCGCAACGTTCAATGGTCGAGGCATCGGGATACTGAATCGAATTTACTTTTACACTATCTGCATCCGGACCAAAGAAGTATGAAAGGTCAACGGTTTTTTCTAAGGTTGAATCGATTTTTGCCTCCAATATTTCAGGAGTTCCGATGACGCTCACATAACCTATTGCTTCCATGTTCTTTAGAGCATTCTCGGGTATACACATAAAGTCAATGAAGTAACGAGCGGCTTTTTCGTTTTTTGCATATTTTGGTATCACCCAGCCGTCGAACCAGACGTTGCTGCCCTCAACAGGAACTGTATATTCAAGTGATACGGCATCGCCGACTTCATCCAAAGCCCACATTGCATCACCGCTCCATGTTACATTTATCCAGGCTTTGCCTTGTACCATACGTTCCTTGCCGAAGTCTACTTCCCAACCCGAGATGTTGTTCTTTGCGGCAATCATTGTGTCCTCAAACTGTTTTAATGCCTTATCTGAGGCGTCATTCATGACAATATCACGAGAGACGGTTCCTGCCATGAGTTCCGATTGGCGTACATACATCATTATGGAACCGTAAACATCACGAAAGGCATCTTTCATCAGAACTTTATTGTTGAATTTGGGATTCCAAAGTACATTCCATGTAGAAGCCTCTTCTGCAGTAACATATTTAGTGTTGTATAAGATACCGGTTGTACCCCACATATAACCTACTGAGTAGTCATTGGCATTCTTTCCGCCAACGGACATCTTGTCAAACTGATCCTTTGCATATTGAGATACATTGACTGTATAATCGGGAGTATTTCCGAAATCACGTGAGATAGGGAGTAGCATATCATGCTTGAGCATTCTCTCTATTATATAGTCGGAAGGACAAACAACATCGTAGTCTTCATGGCCCTTCTCAATCTTTGTGAGCATTACTTCGTTGATATCGAAAAGTTGATATAATACATGGACCTCTTCGCCGGTTTGTTGTTTATACCAAGTTTCAAATTGGGTTAGAAGATCTTCATCGATATAGTCGGCCCAATTATAGACCTTTAATATGTGACTGCGTTCTTCATCTTCTTTTGCAAATGATGGTGAAGAAACACCAAACATTAATGCAACAAGCAGAAAGAGTCCAAGTAATTTTTTCATTTGCTTATGATAGTTAAAGGGTTATTTTTTGTTTAATCTGGCGGCACGATGGTTTATGACGATAAGCAGAACCAATACTGTTAGAAAAATGATTGCAGCCAGAGCACGAAGCTCGGGTGTAAGTCCTCCTTTTCTCGCATCGGCATAGATGTATGTGGAAAGAGTTTCCAGGCCATCGCTACCCTTGGTGAAAAGAGTTACGGCAAAATCATCAATCGAAAGAGTGAAGGCTAAAATAAAACCGCTTAACATTCCGGGCTTGATTTCAGGTATTATTACTTTATTGAAAGCCTGAAACGGAGTAGCTCCAAGATCCAAAGCAGCTTCGTAGATATTGGGATTCATGCGACTTAATCTCGGAATGACACTTAGAACGACATACGGAGTGCAGAATACAATATGTGCAATGATTACGGAAATATAACCTCCTGAAATTCCCAAACTTACAAATAACAGAAATAAAGAAATACCTGTTATTATGTCAGGGTTTATCATTGGGATATTGTTTACAAACTGTATTGATTTCCTGATTTTTTTATTTCTGATATTGTATATTCCGACAGCAGCAATACTACCTAAGAACATGGATACGGTTGCTGCTACAATAGCAATTAGTATGGTGTTGATTATTGCGGATGATATGGTTGATGCATGTTGGGCCTCACCGGAGAACAGCGAAGTGTATAAGTCAAGTGAGAAACCTTTCCATTCGCCGATTGATTTGGAATTGGTAAATGAAAAGATTATGATAATGACTATCGGAGCATACAATATGGTTAAAAGTATGTACAGATATGTTTTGGCAAGATATTTTTTTATCATATCAGTCCTCCTTCATTTAGTTCCTCATCTTCGTTATTACTCAGTATGCTGGTAATAGCGATTATTATCAACATAATAAGTGAAAGTGCTGCGCCATAGTTCATCTTATCGCTTAACATCATGTTATCTTGAATAATTGAGCCGAAAAGCCTTTTGGTGTTTAGTGTAAGAATCTCCGATATGGCAAAAGTGGATATTGTGGGCAGGAAAACCATCATGATACCACTTGCTACTCCGGGAAGAGATAGCGGAAAAATGATTCTTCTGAATACTTCTTTCCTATTGGCTCCTAAATCTTGAGATGCTTCTATATAACTTTTGTCTATCTTTTGAATGGTGTTATAGATAGGATAAATCATAAAAGGTAAGAAATCGTACACAAGACCGAAGACCAATGCCCCTTCTCCGAGGTGGATGTGCATGAAGTCGAAGAGAGCGACTGTGGCAAGTGATCTCATCAGGATATTTATCCACATTGGCAAAATGAATAATACTACCAGCGTACGACCTTTTTTTAATTCGGAATGGGCGAGAATGTATGCAGCGGGGTAGCCAATCAGAATGCAAATTGTAGTGGTCAGTATGGCAATGCCTATAGAGTAAATAAAGGTGTTTATTGACTCAGACTGAGTGGCAAACTTTGCAAAGTTCTGAAGCGTGAATCCGCCATCGTTTCCACGAAATGCATACACGGCAATCAATATTAGAGGCAGTACCACAAAAAGAACCAGAAAGAGAACGTAAGGTATTG
>CAYOGG010000072.1:0-7040 GCA_964403455.1 uncultured Bacteroidaceae bacterium
GGCAGGATGAAGGTGATGAAATGTTCGGCTCATCAACTATGGCACGTTATATTGTTCGAAAGACTTCAAACATGTCCGAAACAATCTCCTCCATAGTACCTGACTCGGTAAAAAGATGGATAGACAGCCGCTTTCAAAAAGATGAAGCGATTTTGGCTGACGGTGCGGCATTCGACTTGGTACGTGCAGCCGTAAATCTGGTACTTGCAGGATTGTTGATAATCATGGGTACCAGCATGAAACTACCATTGTCCACCACATACGTTACCTTTATGGTAGCAATGGGTTCCTCATTAGCAGACCGTGCATGGGGACGTGAAAGTGCCGTCTTCCGTATAACAGGTGTTTTGAGTGTCATAGGCGGATGGTTTATCACAGCCGGTGTAGCATTTGCCGTTTGTGCCATAGTAACAGCCATAATGTATTATGGAGGCACTATCACCATGATAATAATGATTTTATTAGCATTCGGAATTCTGATAAAAAGCAATATCAGTTTCCGTCTCAAACAAAAGAAAGAAAGTGAGAATGACCTATTCAGCCGCATGATGCGTTCCAAAGATAGAGAAGAAGTATGGCAGTTACTAAACAAGCATATAGATAAGAACCAAACATCTATTTTGGACTTCACAATTGAGACTTACCCGCAGTTGATCTATGCCTTTGAGAATGAGAGCCGTAATGATCTGCTTCGAATAAAACGTAGTCTGCGTGACAAGAAAGAAGAGTCCAAAAAGATGAATCGCCAAGAGTTGTTGGGTATGCGACGTATAGATAATAATCGTGCTATCGAATTCAATACATGGTATTATCTGGGTACTAATAACAGTATGCAGCTAATATATGGTCTGATACGTATGATAGATCCATGTTTTGAACATGTAGACAACAACTTCAATCCACTGCCTGAGACCTATAAGCCCGAACTTGAACAAATAAGTGATGAAGTGGTTTCTTTAATGAAACGTACCAGAGTTGCTATTGTCAATGACGACTTCAGAGATATAGATGAGATACGAACCGCCACTGAAAACCTACAGAATAAAATCTCTGCTACCCGCAAACTTCAGTACGAACGTATGCATAATGAAGACCCATCAAATCTTAAGATTTCACTGGTTTACATGAATATTCTTCAGGAAAGTCAAGAGCTTATGGGTGCATTAAGACATCTGCTACGTGCAAATTCCAAATTTCAAGGAAGATAATATATCTATCTAAAGAGATCCAAATAATATATATATATGAAACCCGACAATAACGAAAGTAAAAAAGAGTCACAAAGATCATCAGAACAGAATACAATCTCATATTCAGAAAATGATAATACTAGAGTCCTGCAAATGTATTATCAAACCATCGAAAACGGGATAAACAGTTTACCGCGCGAACAACAGGCAAGTATATACAGACCATGTGCGATAGAATGTGTCAACGCCTTTGTCCTGAAAGAACAACGAAGACAATTCAATGAATGCAACAACAATCTGGATTTGCAATACACAAAATACGGCAGATCGGATTTCTTCTTCGCCGATATAATTGAGAAAGGACATATCTACGAAATAGGTTATCCAAAATGCTTCTGCCCAATGGTTCTTTCCGGTTTTGCAAAACAGGCAGTCCACTGTGAATGTTCACGCCAAAGTATTATATACGTTCTTCATGAACTTATGCCTGAAAAAGATATCGAAGTAGAACTTATCAAAACAATTCTAACGGGCGGTAACGAATGTCGATTTAGGGTTACTGTAAAATAATGTAACAGTTTAAGAAGCAATTAATCGAGTATATCTTTTACAATGAGTCAAGACCAATTTATGCATGGCTCTTGTGACTGCGACATATAACATGCTTTTGTCAATCTCCGTACTGTAATTATTCTCATCGGCTTGAGGTATAATAACTTCATCAAATTCCAGACCTTTAGCCATATGTGAGGAAGTAACTACGACACCCTGATTAAAAGCAGAACTTTGACTTGAAATAAAGTAACAATCATCGGTATAGTACTTCAGTTTATCCACTATTAACCTTGCCTGTAATTCAGTCTTACAGATAATACCGAGTGACTCGTAATTTGACTTTCGAAAAGAAACTATCAAATCGACAATAACAGCTATTTCTGCCTCTTCATCCTTTATATCAATAATCTGAGGCTTCTCACCATGTCGTAAAACTGGCTCAAATTCTTCACTCTTGCGAATACGTTGAGCAAAATCAGCGATCTCAAATGTAGAACGGTAGCTTTTGCATAACCTCATAATCTTTCCGTTCATAATGACTTTTTGAATCATATCGGCAGTAGATGATCCATAAGGATTGACATACTGACTTGAGTCTCCTAAAATTGTCTTTTTACAATAATACAACTTTTGCAATAATCTATACTGGATCGGAGAATAATCCTGCATCTCATCTATAAGTAAATGCTTAACCTTATTTTGGACATTATTTCCATCCAAGGCCAGATGCAAATATGCCAAAGGTGCTAAATCAGAATATTCCAACACCCTATTCTTACGAAGTTGAAACATTTTCGGCATCCCTATCCACTCATAGAAATCATGATAGACCTGAATGTCATTATTACCGGAAAACATATTTCTGATTTCCTTTTTTAACTTTCCTCGCTCAGCTGTTGTTAAAGATACATGATAACTGACTTTTGACATTTCCAAAATGTATTCTGTCATGACATCAAAACGTTTACGCATGGGCAATCGATTAAAGCGTCTGAATTGTTCTTCAATAAATCCGGCAGGTATTGTAAAATATTTAGTCATTTGGACATCTACAGCCTTAAAATAACTGTTCTCAATATGCAATATAAATTTGTCAAGTAAAGAAATAAAACCTAAAGAGGCTTTATAACGTATCCTTTCGATAAATTCCGGATCAGGTTTTCCAAGTAACTCGTTCACTTGCTCGAAGAAACTCTGATATTTATATTTATAATCCAATACGTCTGACATTATCTGTTCCATACTTGTTTGAGGAACCGTCTCTTCACCTAGTTCAGGAAGAACATTCGAAACATAATCCGCAAAAACTCTGTTCGGAGAAATAATCAATATATCTTTTGATGAAAGACTATCTTTAAATGTATAAAGCAGATATGCAATACGATGTAAAGCAATAGAGGTTTTACCCGACCCCGCTACACCCTGAATAATAAGAACATGCTCATCATTGTCTCTAATAATCTGGTTCTGTTCTCGCTGAATGGTAGCAACAATATTTCTCATTTTATCATCAGTATTGGAACTCAAGGCTTTTTGTAACATATCATCCTGAATAGTCAGAGAACTTTCAAGCATATATTCCATCTTTCCTTTACGAATACGATATTGCCGTTTCAATAAAATACTTCCTTCAATATTCTTTGCCGGTGAGATGTATGAAGAATAACCCAACTCATAATCATAAAACATACTTGAAATAGGTGCGCGCCAATCATAAATAAGACTACTCCTGCTATCTGAATCGAAATAAGAATGAACTCCAATATATATTGGCAAAACCTTAGATCCTTCCATTCTCTCCTTAAAATCTATTCTACCGAAATAAGGATTATCCAATATCCTATTTAATCTTTTACGTCTGTCGATTACATTTTCACCCAAAGCATAGTGATTCAGAATACTTTCTCTCATTGAACGTATTTCATGTGGATCAATATCCTTGTTAGACCATATATAATCCTTATATTCTTGAAGTGTATCAATATGCTCTTTTACCGATACATCCGCATCTTTTATACTCTTCTTAATCAGACTTATAACTCTCTTTAAATACTCCCGTTCAAAATTTTCCGTCTTATTGAATACCATAATCATTTTAATTAACACAATAACAAAGAGAAACAGCCGGCAAAAATACCCTGTTATACCATTATATGAAATAGCTATTTATAGCCATCTGTCATAGCATTTTAGTATCTTCGCAACATATTTACGGCATATATGGATATTCTTAAGATCGCTGATAAAAACCAACAAGAAGCTTTGAAGATACTGGAAGATACCCGTATTATTCCGACATGGGAAAACATTGGTGCAACAGTAAATTTAGTAGGATCGATTAAATCCGGTTTGCTGATGAAAAGCAAAGATATAGATATGCACATCTATACAAACAAACTGAGTATATCAGAAAGTTTCTCTGTTATTCAGGAACTGGCAGAAAGATTATCTCTGAAAGAAATTCAGTATAAGAATGGGATTGATACCGAAGAAGAATGTATCGAGTGGCACGTTTGGTATGAAGATAAAGATAAGAATCTATGGAAATTCGATATGATCCATATCCGCAAGGGCTCAAAATATGATGGTAAGGTAGAGCAGGTGACAAATGCCATAATAAAAAGATTAAATCCGGAAATCCGAAGGACAATCCTTCAAATCAAATACGATGTGCCGGATGGCATAATAATCCCTGGTATTGAAATATATCATGCGGTTTTTTCCGGAAAAGTCAAAAGTTATGAAGAAATGGAACTATGGCGCAAAACCAATCATCTGACAAACAGTTTGGATTGGTTGCCTTAATCAATATATTATGCCATAACTACGTGCCAAATTAATCGCTTCGATTACATTATCAACCTTTAATTTTGACAAAATATTTTTACGGTGATTATTCACCGTATAAAGACTAATCTTAAGTTTATATGCAATCTCCTTACTCATATATCCGTCGCAAATCAATAGCAATATCTCTTTTTCCCTATCAGTAAGTTTATTATCGGAAGAGATTAAAGAAGTAGTAGATACTATTTCACCTGTTTTTCGGTTTATCACCGTTCGCTTGATTCTTTCATTTGGAATCTGATCAGGAGAAATATCCATAATACCCATAATAATCCAGGCATGACCGATACTGTCCTTTTCAAGAACCTGCTGACGACTGATAACATTCACATACTGCCCTTTTGCATTCAACATCCTATATTGGAAGATCTGACTATAATCATTTCTTTCTTCAATAGGAAGCGAATATATAAATTTGCCATGCTCTATCTGATAATCCACAATCTGCTTTTTATCATCCGGATGAATTCTTTCTTCCAACATGTCTCCCTGTCTTCTAATAGTTTTTATCCATAAAGGATCATATCCGAAAATAGCAGAAAAACTATCTGATGCAAAATCATATCTCTCCTTAAATACATCAACAGTGAAAATACAACTCTTACTCATTTGTGAGAATTGTACTATCGACTCTCTCTTCTTGTTCCAACGATCGTAATCGGCATCAAGACAGCAGATGTGCTGTCTCGACCATAATTCTTTTGGGGTTATTTTATTTGAAACCGTCATGTGAAAATCAATATAATATTCTCTCAATAAAATGTCAAGGTAATATTATCAATTAAAATTTGTCTTGCCAAAATCTCCGGTAAAATAGCAATAATATACCGAAAATTTCCAATCTTCCAATTAACATCAACGCAGAAAGTACCCATTTTGCAGCATCAGGCAAATAAGACCATGAATATATCGGACCCGACTTACCTAATCCGGGTCCTACATTACCGATCGCAGATATAACAGAACTCATTGATTCGGTTAAACCTACACCAAAACTCATTAATAGTGTCCAACCTACAAATATACAAATCAAGTAAGTTGCAAAGAAAGTAAAAACTACAGCAGATACTTGTGAAGTAATAGTAGTTTCGCTAACTCTGACCGGCAATACGGCGCGTGGATGAATCATTTGTCTGAATTGGTTCTTAATGTTCTGGAAGATGATGAGTATACGCAGATTCTTCACACCTCCACTCGTTGAGCCTGTACATCCTCCTGAAATCATGGAAAATAAAAGAAGCATCCATGTAAACGGAGGCCATAAGTTATAGTCATCAGTAGCAAATCCACAAGAAGTATGTGCCGAAGCTACCTGAAAAATAGCCTTTCGAAATGATTTCTCCAGATCATAATGATTGTTTATCAACAAAGCTATCATTATGATTATCGTAATTGTTCCAACGGACTTAAGGAACCAGCGTAATTCGTCATCCTTAAAGAAGTTTTTGAAATGCCCTTTCACAACGGAATAATAAAGTGCAAAGTTTATACCGGATAATATCATGAAAAAGGATATCACATATTCAATATACGAAGAATTCCAATATGATATACCATTTTGCTTGGTTGAGAATCCGCCGGTAGCGGTAGTTGTAAACGAATGACATATCGCATCAAAAAAGTTCATACCACCACACATCAACAATAATGCTTCCAATAATGTAAGAATAATATAAATCATCCATAATCTCCTCGCCATGACGCTTGTTTTCGGTTGAATCTTTTCGTGCGTTACACCGGTAGCCTCTGAAAGAAACAATTGCTGAGTGCTGCCGCTGAAGAGGGGAAGAATAGCAATTGTAAAAAGTACTATTCCCAATCCACCTATCCATTGTGTAAAGCTTCTCCAGAAAAGAAGTCCATAAGACAGTGATTCAACATCGTCCAATATTGTAGCTCCGGTAGTAGTAAAACCGGACATTGTCTCAAAAAAGGCATCTGTAATAGACGGGATATATCCACTCAAATAAAACGGAAGCATCCCAAAAATCGTGAATAACAGCCATGAAACACTAACAATACAATATCCGTCACGTCTAGACATTTGATTATCGGACCCTTTTCCACAAAAAAACAGAATAATTCCTATCACCACATTAATCAATGTGGTATAAATAAAATATATATAATCACTTTCGTGGTAATATAATGAAACACCTGCACAAATTAAAAACAATCCTGCTTCTACCAAAAGAAGTATACCCAGCACCTTAGATATTAGTCCGAAGTTTATATCACCGCCTTTGCGATGACCTTTCATAAAAACGTCATGTCTGTATATATCAACCATACTATATTTTTTTAGGCAATTTATCAAGACTCAAAAAACAGTTCACATTAATCTGAATCATTGAAAGATAAAATTAGAACATTTTCTTATCTGTTGATAATGACGCAAAAGTACAAACATTATCGACAAAACCAATAACATATTTCAATCTGTAAATA
>CAYOGG010000073.1:0-6997 GCA_964403455.1 uncultured Bacteroidaceae bacterium
AGAACTGTTAGCTCTTCAGATTGCGTCTATTCACAATCTGGCATTCTACTTATGGCTGGTCGGTGAGGCCAGAAAACATATTATAGCAGATGACTTCGGCGCATGGAAAGAAACAGCAGTGAAACGTTTCATGCAACGAATATAAAAATATTAAATGTAACGATGGATAAATCATTCAAGGGCATGTTTTTAAAGAAGTTGGACTGGTACATCATTAAGAAGTTCCTTGGTACATACTTTTTTTCAATCGCACTTATAGTTGCCATTGCAGTAGTCTTTGATTATAACGAACACATTGACAAACTGAAAGATGCCTCGACCTTTGATATCATCTTCAAATATTACCTAAACTTCATCCCCTATTTTGCCAATCTTTTCAGTCCTCTTTTCGTATTTATCGCAGTAATTTTCTTTACCTCGAAATTAGCCGAGAACTCTGAAATTATAGCTATGTTCTCAACAGGAATGAGTTTTAAGCGAATGATGGTTCCATATCTGATTTCTGCTGCTATGATTGCATTACTGACATTGGCTTTAGGCTCATACGTTATTCCCAAGGGAAGCGTTACACGTATTGCCTTTGAAAATAAATACATGAAAAAATCATCTTCGGAAAGTACCAGAAATATCCAGTTGGAAGTCGAAGATGGAGTAATAGCATATATGGAAAGATTCGAGACATACAATCAGACAGGTTACAGATTCTCATTAGATAAATTCGAGGATAAAAAATTAGTCTCTCATATGACTGCACGCAGTATTGTATACGATACTCTTGCTTCAGAAAAGTATCATTGGGTAGCAAAGACATATATGATTAGAAATCTGATAGACAATAATGAAACCATATCACAGGGAGCCGAAATTGACACTATCATAAAAATCGAGCCGGCTGATTTTCTGATTGAACGCGGTCAACAAGAGACTATGACCTCTCCGAAGCTTAACAAATATATCAAGCGACAGAAAGCAAGAGGTATAGGTAATGTTCAGGAATTCGAGATTGAATACCATAAAAGATTTGCCATGTCTTTTGCTTCTTTTATCCTAACTATCATAGGAGTATCACTCTCCAGTAGAAAGAGAAAAGGAGGAATGGGACTCTACTTGGGAATAGGTATAGGACTCAGCTTTGGCTACATACTATTTCAATCCGTATCCTCCACATTTGCCATAACCGGTACAATGTCAGCCTTTTGGGCAGAATGGTTACCTAATATTATTTATGTTTTTATTGCGATTTACCTTTATATTAAAGCACCAAAATAACAGATAAAGTGAGATTTGACGAATTTGAATTTGAACCGGCAATATTGGATGCCATTGAATCTATGAACTTTCAGGAGTGTACACCTATTCAAGAAAAGTCCATACCATTATTATTAGAGGGTAAAGATCTTCTTGGAGTAGCTCAGACCGGAACCGGAAAGACTGCGGCTTATCTTCTACCTGTACTCAACAAGCTATCGACAGGAAGGTATCCGTCCGATTCAATCAATTGCGTAATCATGGTGCCAACCAGAGAATTGGCTCAGCAGATTGACCAACAGGTCGAAGGATTTTCATATTTTCTCCCGGTATCAAGTGTAGCAGTCTATGGTGGCAATGACGGCATTAGATATGAACAGGAGAGACGCGGATTCTCGATGGGTGCCGATATAGTAGTAGCCACTCCGGGTAGATTGATAAGTCATATCAGCTTAGGTAATATTGACCTTTCCAAGGTATCTTTCTTCATACTTGACGAAGCTGACCGCATGCTCGATATGGGTTTCTATGATGATATCATGCAGATAGTAAAGAAGTTACCAACTAATCGTCAAAATTTGCTGTTCTCAGCCACCATGCCTCCTGAGATTCAACGATTGGCCGGTAGTATTCTGCATAATCCTGTGGAAGTAAAATTATCCGTTTCAAAACCGGCGGAGAAGATAATGCAGACGGCATATATATGTTATGAAGCTCAGAAACTTGCTATCATTCAAAGCCTTTTCAGCAACTACCAACCCAAGAGAGTACTGATCTTCTCTTCTTCAAAACTAAAAGTCAAAGAGATAACCAAGTCTCTACGTCATTTGGGACTTAATGTGGGTGAGATGCACTCCGATTTGGATCAGGCTGAAAGAGATAACATCATGCACAAGTATCGCAACGGTCACATAAACCTGCTTGTTGCAACCGATATCGTATCACGAGGTATTGATATAGATGATATAGATTTGGTAATAAACTATGACGTACCTTATGAGAGTGCAGATTATGTCCACCGTATCGGAAGAACGGCACGTGCGGGAGCAGAAGGTTGCGCCATAACATTTGTCAACGTTGAAGATCAGAAACTTTTCAAGAACATAGAAAACTTTCTTGAGAAGGATATTTATAAAATCCCGCTTCCGAATGAAATCGGTAACGGTCCCACCTACTCTCCTAATGACGGTTCAGACAATCGTCACAGAAACGGTTCGCGTAATAACGATACAAAGCATAATCCCAATAGTAGTTATAAAAAATCGTTTGGAAATAAAAGCAATCATTCCAACAATAACCATAATAGGCGTAATGGCTCTCAGAAGCCACCTCATCAGAACTCTCCTCAGAAATGATAGTATTATAATATGGAAAAGACTGAATTAAGAAGCATCGTTAAAACGGAAATATCTTTAATGACCGACAGGCAGAAGATATTCGAATCGGTAGCCGTATGTAACAGGCTGGAACATACTAAATTATTTATCAATAGCAAGAATATTCTTTGCTATTGGGCTATGGACGATGAGCTTGATACAAAACCTTTTATGCAAAAGTGGTTCGGACAGAAAAGATTCCTACTACCTTCCATCAAAGGTGATGAATTGGAAATCAGACCATTCAACGGCATAGAGAATATGCATAAAGGAGAACATTTCAACATTCCGGAGCCTATTGGCAATGCATTCACCGATTATGAAGAAATAGATATTATAATTGTTCCGGGACGTGCCTTTGACGAAAAAGGACACAGAATAGGACGCGGATTGGGTTTCTATGACCGTATCCTTGAAAATATCGCTGCGAAAAAAATAGGAGTTTGTTTTAAATGTCAACTATTCGACAATGTGCCAACAGAAGAGCACGACATCCAAATGGATATCGTGCTCCACATCTGATAGGTATTTCTTACATCAACTCAACGTTTATACTCTTCAAATCCTTTTCTGCCGAACTGTTACCATAGAAAATCACATATTTTCCCGGCATATCCTTCATCTGGCTGCTCTTCTCATCAAAAAACTGGAATGACTCTCTATCGAGAACAATCTCAATATTTTTTGTCTGACCGGCATTCACATCAGCACGTTTGAAACCGCGAAGAGTCTTGATAGGACCTTCATCATCACCCACTTTTTTTACATAAACCTGAACTATTTCCGTTCCGAAACGATTTCCTACATTACTAACAGGTATTGTAAGAGTAAGTTTCCCATTTTGAGGAAGAACCGATTTATCTATCTTTGCCTGACCAATATTGAATTTGGTATAACTCAGTCCGTAGCCGAATGGGAAAAGAGGTTTCTCTGTCATATATCTGTATGTCCTACCCTTCATTGAATAATCCTTGTAATCAGGGAGTTGAGACAAATTACGGTAAAAAGTTATCGGTAATTTACCTGAAGGGTTATAGTCCCCAAACAAAACATTAGCGATTGCCTGACCTCCCATCTCTCCGGAATACCAAGCCTGAAGAATAGCATCACATGACTTTGTTTCAGGTTCCAACGCAATAGCCGACCCTGAACAGTTTATAAATACGACTCTCTTTCCGGCCTCTTTCAGTTTCTTCAGGAACTGACGTTGAACGGCAGGAAGTTCAATATCGGTACGGTCACCTCCTTTAAATCCGGGTAAATCGACAGGCATCTCCTCGCCTTCCAGTCTTGCAGATATACCGCCTGCAAATATTACTGTCTCCACATCTTTCAAACGAGCTATCAACGCATCGTAATTAAGATCATTCTCCCTTCCAATTTTAATCTTAAGGTTGGCATTGTAATTCTCTATCTGAGCATACCTTATCTCAATATTGTACTCCTTACCGGACTCGGCCATAAACTCGGTTCTCGTGTCGGTAGTACGCCATGTACGTTGACGGTTCATAGACTTTCCATTGACAAATACCTCAAAGTAACTGCATCCCTCTACGTCAAGAAGAACCTTACCGGACTGTTTAGGACGAAAGACCGTCTCATATAGAGCCGAAAATCCCTGCAAGTTTACCCCCGGAGCAAATGTATGCTGACCATATGTGGTAACTGCTATCGGCTGATCATGATATATCTTCGTTACAGGATTTCCACTACGATTACCATTATTCCAAAACGTTGCTCTGAAACCCTTCTTACCATCAATACTGCATTGATCGTAGTATGAAAGCAGTTCCTTGTCATTAACCAAATCACATCCGTTGAAACATATTATTCTGTTTGGCTTAACCTTTGACTTGATACCGTCCAATATTGTTACGGTACTACGAGGCTCACCGTTATAGTTACCCCACATCAGAGGTTCGTCATCAATATTGGGACCTATCACTGCAATCTTCTTAATAGACTTATCCAACGGTAATACATTGTCATTGTTCTGTAAAAGAACCATTGTCTGTTCCGCCATTTCCAAAGAAAGATTACGGTGGGCATCACAGTTAACTATTGAATACGGAATCTTAGACCATGATACTATTGAAGGATCATCCATCTCACCCAATTCGAAACGCCCCTCCATAAGTCTTTTGACGTGCACATCCACCTCAGCCTCACTCACCAATCCCTGTTCAACTGCTTGCGGCAGACTCTTGTATGCATAATCGTAACCGCATTCTACATCCGTACCTGCCAATACGGCCTTTGCTGCGGAATGTCTTGGAGTACTTGAAGATTTGTGAGAAGACCAGAAGTCCGTAATGGCTCCACAATCGGATACAACCATATATTTAAAACCCCACTGGTCACGCAGAATCTGTTGAAGAAGACGGGAACTTCCACAGCAAGGATCATCATCAAGTCTTTGGTATGCACACATCACCTCACGTACATCACCTTTTTGAACTACACCCTTAAATGCAGGCAGATAGGTCTCGAATAGATCACGCAAGTCGATATCATTCAGATTGTCCTCGTGGCGGCTCCACTCCGGGCCACTGTGAACGGCAAAATGCTTTGCACAAGCATATAATTTTCTGTATTTCGTGCTGTCAGGTCCTTGAAGACCACGCACAACAGCTATACCCATACGTTCCATCAGATAAGGGTCTTCTCCGTAAGTCTCTTGTCCTCTTCCCCAACGCGGATCACGGAATATATTAACATTAGGAGTCCATACCGAAAGACTATGGAATCTACTATCCTCACCTCCGGATTCGCGAATGTTATTATAAACGCCGCGCATTTCATCCGAAACGGAATTGAACACCTCAAGTAGCAGTTCATCATTAAATGAAGCTGCCATACCGATAGGTTCGGGAAACACTGTCACGCCGGTCGTATTGGCTACTCCATGCAGAGCCTCGCTCCACCAGTTGAACTTCTTTATTCCGAAACGTGGCACCGCCTCTGAAATATCCATCATCAAAGTAGCCTTCTCATCAATCGTTAGACGACCTACTAAATCCTCTGCTCTCTCACTTGGAGTCAGAGAAGGATTCTGAAAAGGATAAGTCTGAGCATTAAGTCCGAGTGTCGCAGTCAACAACGACAGCAAAATAAAATTCTTATTCATATCTAATTTATTTGATTAAAGCCAAAAAACCTCCACGAGGCATACATTTTACAGATAAACTATCTCCGCATGCAATCTTCTTATACTCAAGATTACGGTCACCACTTCCATCAGTCACAAGAGTCATTTCTTTATGAGTTCCATCAGTAAAATCCGTACTGAAAGAAAACTCCCTGTCACTGTCAGTTCCATTAATACCGGCAATAAACCAAAGATCACCTTTTCGACGTGCAATGACTGCATATTCACCAGGATATCCGGCGACAAAACGAGTATCGTCCCATGCGGTAGGAATTTCAGAAAGCAAACCATTCAACTGCGCATTCAGTTCTCTATAAATTGATGGTCTGTCCGGCATATGCTGCAATGCCGATTCAAACAAAACCGTCAATGCCAATTCATGAGCATAAGTTGTTATATGTGGATTCTGTGAATCAGAAAAAGTACCTGGAGTATAATCCATAGGACCAATCACATTACGAGTAAAAGGCAGCGTGGCATTGTGTACTGCAGCCTTACCTGTCAATGTAGGACCGTTATTGTACCATTCAGCGCCATAGACTCCTTCAACAGACATCATATTCGGATACGTACGTTGCCATCCGCGAGGAACGGTAGCTCCATGAAAATTAACCAATATCTTCTGAGTAGCCGCGTCCTCCAAAAGATCCATATAGTAATTCATGGTAGACATGTCATCCCCGGGGAAGAAATCAATCTTCACTCCGGCAAAACCCTTCTCTTTCAACCATGCATATTCCTCCTTTCGTTTCTGTGAGTCATTCAATCTATAAAGCGGACCCGGAGCTCCCTGACCGCTCCATGCGGTACTTGAATTATACCAAAGCAATAATTTCACTCCTTTCTCCTTCGCATATCCGAGTGCATCGTCAATATTTCCACCATTTGACATCTCATCCCACTCCCAATCCACCAAATCATAAGGCCAATTCATATCAGCAGCCAAATCGATATAATCCTTTATTATACGATAATCCTTAGAGCCGTGATTGTTAGCCCAATATATCCAAGCCACCTGACCCGGTTTGATCCAATCATCACCTTCATACTGCGCCGGATCTGAAACATCCGTCACCAATGTCGATTCCACAATATCGGCCAATGAGCCGGTAATTAAAACTCTCCATGGAGATTCCCAATGACCATTCACAGCCAACTTCTCATCTCCAAGCACAACATTATAACTGTTTCTATTCTCAACATTCGAAAGCATCGATCCGCAATG
>CAYOGG010000074.1:0-6952 GCA_964403455.1 uncultured Bacteroidaceae bacterium
TTGTCGGTGATATCTGGATTAAGAACATCAAGTTTGAAAAGTCCGTGGAAGGAAAAAAGGCTACACGTAGCTGTATAGTGATGAATGCGACGGCAAAGAATGAGAATATTTGGGATAATCAGTTCTGGATTAAGCCTGGAAGTTTCAATAAGGGCGACACCTATGAGTTTTCTGCCGAAGTGCGTTCAGATAATGTAGCTAAAGCTTCAACTCAAATTCACAGCACGCCGGGAAGTTATGTAAACTGGCAGGCCATTGGTGATGTTAACTTTACAACGGAATGGAAGACAGTGACCAAAACAGGATCATTTGCCGATGCCGGACAGTCCATAGCTTTCAACCTCAGCGAATATGCAGGTGCAAATAATTACTATTTCGACAATATCAGCTTCAAAGTGAATGGGGTGGAACGTGTGAAAAACGGTTCTTTGGATGGAACCGATGTTTCATCGTTTGCATGGAGGCACTATGGCGAAAGTACTGTGACTAACGCCACCATCAAGACCGACTACCTATACGTTCAACTACCTCAGAGCATTCCATTATCCAATCAGGTCAAGCATGACACCTTAGTCTATGCCATGAACCGATGGATTGGCGGTATCATGAATGCATGCGGCGGTAAAGTGAAAGCATGGGACGTGGTCAACGAAGCTATCTCAGGAGGGGACTCCGATGGTGATGGTGTTTATGACCTCCAGCATAACAATGGAGATGACGGCAATTTCTTCTGGCAAGATTACATGGGTGATCTGGAATATACCCGTCAGGCAGTACGTCTGGCTCGTCTGCATTATGCCAATTCATTGGCTTCAAAAGGTGGTGATGACGGTAAACTGAAGCTGTTTGTCAATGACTACAATCTGGAAAGTGACTGGGACGGCAACGGCAAACTGAAATCTCTGATTAAGTGGATAGAGCGTTGGGAAGCTGACGGTGTAACAATGATAGACGGTATAGGCTCACAGATGCACATATCGTGTTACATGAATGATGCTACCCAAACCAGCAAGAAGAATGCTATCGAGAACAGTTTCAGGCTTATGGCAGCTTCCGGGAAACTGGTTCGTATCAGTGAGTTGGATATGGGTATGGTCGATGCCGGAGGTAATGACGTACCAACAGCCAATATGACAGAAGAAATGCATCAGCGAATGGCAGACCTTTACGAATGGATAGTTAAGAAATACCTGGAGATTATTCCCTCCGACCAGCAGTGGGGAATCTGCCAGTGGTGTGCTACCGATTCACCTGAAAACAGCGGATGGCGCGCGAACACTCCTGTAGGACTGTGGACACTCGACTGGTACCGCAAACATACCTACGCCGGTTTCGCACGCGGTCTGGGAGCTCCACAAGATCCAACAGGCATCAACGTAATAACAGGAGACTCAAACCGTACTCCTTATACCATTTATAATCTGAATGGCGAAAATGTCGGCACCTCATTTGAGTTACTTCCCTCAGGCATATACATTCAAAACGGCAAAAAGTACCTGAAATACTGATTGTAATAAATCATGTGTATTAAATAAAGACAAATCAGACATTATAGCAAATTACAATATGCAAAAATTGTAGTAATTTTGCGGCCACAAAAACTCAGAAGAGATGTGGCTAACATATGCACTGCTTTCAGCACTGTTCTTAGGCTTCTATGATGTCTTCAAGAAAGACTCCCTGAAAGATAATGCCGTCATACCGGTACTCTGGTTCAACACATTGTTTTGCAGTCTTTTAATGTTGCCACCGGCAATACTGTCTGCTACAGGATATATGTCTGATGATTCTCTGTTCCACATACCGAATGGAGACATTAATATGCACCTGCAGGTGCTATTGAAAGCCGCTATCGTATTGGCATCTTGGATATTCGGATATTTCGGAATGAAGCATCTGCCTCTGACAATAGTCGGACCGGTAAACGCTACTCGCCCAATAATCGTACTTATAGGCGGACTTGTGTTGTTTAGTGAAAGACTTAATATGTACCAGTGGATTGGTGTAGTAATTGCAATGATATCATTCTATCTTTTAAGTCGTAGCGGCAAAAAAGAAGGGATAGACTTCAGGCACAACAAATGGATACTATGTGTTATAATGGCTACAATATTGGGAGCAATAAGCGGATTGTATGACAAATATCTGATGGAGACAAGGAGCAACATGTTCGTACAGGCATGGAGCAATTTCTATCAGTTATTGCTGATGTCGATAGTTTTGTTTACTCTTTGGTGGCCGAAACGTAAAGAGACAACACCTTTCCGATGGAAATGGAGCATAATATTTATCTCTATATTTCTATCTGCGGGAGACTACACATATTTCTATGCTTTGACCTCAAGTGATTCGATGATTTCAATCATGTCCATGATCAGACGCAGCAGTGTAATAGTCTCATTCCTATTCGGTGCCATGTTCTTCCATGAAAAGAACCTTCGCAGTAAAGCAATAGATCTGATCTTAGTATTAATCGGACTGACTTTTCTGCTTATAGGTACCATTCATAATTAGGTTTTCAATGACATTGACATTTTTACATCTCATAGGACTCTTTTCCACAATCATCGCTATAGTCATAGTCAGTATCTTATCGGAACGTAAAGAAAAAAAAACCGGAGATTTTGATGGAGGTACCGCCAAAGCAGGTTCTTGGATAGTATGCGGAACTATAATGGGTTCGGTAATCGGAGGACAAGCTACCATCGGAACTGCTCAGATGGCTTTCAGCTACGGGCTTACGGCCTGGTGGTTTACATTGGGAACCGGAATAGGATGTTTGATACTAATAATGCCCTATCTGAAACCCTTGAGAAGAAGCGGATGTCGAACTCTGTTGGAAATCGTTTCAAAGGAATACGGTAAGAAATCCGAAATTACAGGCTCCATACTCTGTTCGATAGGTATTTTTATAAGTATTGTAGCACAGGTAATTGCCGCTACAGCCATAATTACGGCTATACTTCCTGTTAATGAAACAGGCGCGGCCTTATTATCTGTATTTCTTATGACTATTTATGTGGTCTTTGGAGGCATCTGGGGAGCCGGAATGGGTGGAATACTTAAAATTATTCTGTTATATCTCTCTTGTGTTATCGGAGCAGTCACCGTATTGGGACTTGCCAATGGAAATGGAGGCATAATGGAGCCTATAAGACATATTCTTGATAATAGAACCGTTAGAGATTTATCAGAAATATCTGAAACCGCCGATGTGACACATAGATACATCAGTCTGTTTGCAAGAGGTTTTTGGAAAGATTTCGGATCTGCAATATCTGTAGTTCTGGGTATTCTGGCAACACAGACCTATGCACAAGCCATACTTGCAGGACATGATGACAAGACTGCCAGACGAGGAGGTCTGCTATCGGTTTTTCTGGTACCTCCGATAGGCGCTGCATGTATATTGATAGGAATGTATATGCGCGGTCACTATGTCACTCAGGCTGAATACGATGCTATGATCTCAGCAGGTCAATCCATTCCGGCAGGGATAGGTGTCATGGCTTCATCTTCCCAGGCCTTTCCACTATTTGTAATGAATCATATTCCCAAACTTTTAGGAGGTATATTACTGGGAACTTTTCTTATTGCAGTCATCGGAGGTGGATCGGGGCTGTCATTCGGAGTTGCCACAATAATGGTTCGTGACATATTTTCAAGGTTCTCAAGAAGAGTAGGCAAAAGTCTTGAGTTTGGCAGTACAAATTACCTGAAAATAATGAGATATACCATTATCGGCATATTATCATTGGCTATTATAGTATCACTTCTGACATCCGGTTCCTTCATAAACGACCTGGGATTCCTTTCTATGGGTCTACGTGTCACTTCCGTATTCATTCCTGTGACTCTGGCCCTATTTCTAAAAGGTAGGTTCCATCGTCAATGGATACTTATATCAATGATAGCCGGAACATTAACCATATTGTTAGGTGATTTTTTCACTTTCCCGTTCGACCCGCTTTTTCTTGGAATATCGATTAGCTTAATTTGTTGTATGATAGGATATAAACGTTGTTGAACGGATATCTATTTCATAATAAGTTCATAACGTTTACATCCGAATCCGCACCAATATCCCAATCCTCCATTTATATTTGTTTTCATGTTATCGGTCTCGGGGAAAAGCGCCATTTCAGACAAATTCACCAAATCAAGATATGATTTCATAACCGCATAACTTACCGAATCCATTTGGGAAAACTTAACTGCAACAGTATCAGACAATGAGTAACAGTTTTTATATTTATTTTGTGGTAACTTATATAAACCCGGGAACACTTTTACGGATACATTATCAGGATTCGAATAGTCTATATCATCAAACAGACCTAAAATTGACGGATAATAACGCGTCTCTCTGTTTTTTACTCGCGTAAAAAAGCCGCAATAATTATGCTCATTCTCTACATCCTTAAAATACGCATTTATTTCAAAAAGAGAATCGCTACCGGGCAACTGATGATGAACTATTGAATCTAAAGAAACAGGTTGGGGTATTGTAGTTTCTGCGGTAACTATAAGGCCTTGATATTCAATCGTTAATTTATAAGTCTTTCCGGGTTTTCCTATTATCTCCGGAGTCGTATAATAAAATGGAGGATAATAATCATTGTCTATTCTATTCAATAATCTGACGCATGTATCGCCATCATCAATATACACTTTTGCCCATAATGCTACCAACTGATTCAATTCCCCGTTATACCAAAAGTCTTGATTCAAAGAGAGTGTTTTAGTTATTAATATAACCGGGTTGTCTCCACTTTCTATCCAACCTTCTACAACCAAAAGACCGGGATTGTCTGTTTCCTCTTTCTCACAAGAATAAAAGAGAATACATACAGCAGAACAAATTATGAATAATACTCTTTTCATAAATCAGAATTTAAAGATATAACTCACTGACGGTATGCATGTACGAAACATATAAAGTCCGTATCTCCCTATTTTTTCTTGCGATTCATATACTCTCATATAGTAAAAAAGCACATTCTTTGAGAACAACGCATTATATAATGAGAAATCTATACAATGTCTACCTTTTTCTGTCTGTGACAAGCAATATTCAGCTGAGATATCCAATCTTTTATAATTAGGTAATCTCTCAGCATTATGTTCCCCATAAGTACATATCACATTACCGCCAATAATATACATATACTGAGGTGCAGTATATGGCGTTCCGGAAGCAAAAACAAAAGCTGCATTAAAACTCCACTTATCCGAATAATCAAATAACAATGCCGTGTTAAACTCATGGGGTCTTTCGAAGACAGACGGATACCATGAATCAAACCCGACCCGGTCATATTTTCTGAACGTTCTATTCCATGAATAAGATATCCAACCCGTCAACCTTCCTGTATTCTTCTGTAAAAACATACCCAATCCGACATTATATCCTCTTCCGTGCATAATATTAGATTGAAGATCAAACTCACTTGTAAGCATATCAATCGGATTCATATCATATTCTATCTGGTTATAGAGTTTATTATAATATAAATCTATTGATAACTTATATTTATCATCAAATAAGGATTTACCGGCTCCCAAAGATGTATAAACAGACTTTTCAGGCTTATTGTCTTCTGTTGAAGCAATCCAAAAATCCGTTGGCATACTACCCCCGGAAAAACCAAGTTGATGCAAAAACTGATGAGAAGTACCCAATCTGAATTTAAGTTCAATATTATCGCTTGTGTTATAATTCAAAACAAGCTGCGGATCTACAGATAAGAATGTTTTATCACTATTAAATGCGGTAGCATTAAAACCTGTCTCAATTCGTATCCTATCTCCGATAGGTATAATTGCATTTGCAAACAAAGCCGCCTTTGATGCTTGTTGTTTTCTCTGATCTACATCTTTCACATACCAGTCTCCTTCTATTAAGGGAGACTGTAGCAGTATGTCATAATGAGATATATCAGCACCATATCTAAATATAAAAGCGTCTTTTGTAAACTGTCGGTTTAACTTCCACCCTACATCGGAGATATTGGAAGGAAGCGTAAATTCCGATCCCGAATTGACAGCCTTGACCTGATTATCATATGAAGAATAGTATATCTGCTGTTTTATATACCCATTACCTGATGAATGATTCCAATTAAATGACATTACTCTGTTTTCCCAAGATTGTCTTGTATCCGTCCCGGCATATCCCAGATCCAATACAAATTTATCATTGCCGGCATAGCTGTTTACCGATATGATATTGTTCTCGTCAATTTGAGTTAAAAAAGATACGTTCGCATCAAAGAAATGATATTGCCATTCACTGTAATTACCCGCCTTAAGCAGAGGTTGATATAAAAGATTAATATATGTAGTTCTTCCGGATAATTTTAAGAAAGATTTTTCGCCAACGGATATACCTAAACTGACCTGAGAACTGATTAACCCTACAGACCCCTCAATACCCGTTTTTTGTGACACTCTATCACTTGTTTGCATATCCAAAGATGCTCCGATACAATCATAATCAATAGCAGCCCATTTTGAGAATTTCATATTATCATAATGAGATGTATTGAATACTGAAAAAAGACCTAGCAAATGCGATGGATTGTACACTCTTACTCCGTCTGTCGCAATATAGTTATGATAGTTATCAAAACCATTTACATACAATCCTCCGGAAAGTTCCGAAGTCGTTTGAACGCCGGGCAACATCTGAACATAATGTATGGGATCTGATATACCAAGTATCTTCGGCAAACTTTCCATAGACTCCATCGACCAGTTTATGGAACTATTCAAATCTCCACTTACGGATCTGTGATCATCTTCTGCATTTATTTCAATATCCTCTAAATAATGAACTTTCAAGCTGTCTGTTTGCGAATGAACAGACAACCTGAAAGAACATACTATTATAAAGATAAGCAGATATCTACTGCCTATAGGAAATTTACATGAAAGCACTGAATAAGTTGCC
>CAYOGG010000075.1:0-6904 GCA_964403455.1 uncultured Bacteroidaceae bacterium
TAACGACGATAACATCTTCGCCGACCTAATGGATAGCTACGGAAAAACAATTAAGATATAGATAATATGCCGATATCAGTCGTTATCAATACATACAATGCTGAAGCTCATTTAGCACGAGTTTTGGAATCTGTGAAGGATTTCGATGAGATTCTTATTTGTGATATGGAAAGCACAGACTCCACATTAGATATAGCATCTCAATATGGATGTAGGATCATTTCTTTCCCGAAAGGTGATATTACTATTGTGGAGCCTGCCCGTCAGTTTGCAATAGATGCCGCAACTTATCCTTGGATATTGGTTGTTGATGCCGATGAATTGGTGACTCCATCGTTACGGGACTTTCTGTATAAAACAATAGATAGGAATGATGCTCCGGCCGGAATTGCTATTCCAAGAAAGAACTATTTCATGGGACGTTTCATGCATTGCCATTATCCTGATTATCTTTTGAGGTTTTTTAGAAAGGAAGGTACGGTTTGGCCTCCCATAATACATATATCTCCAATAGTAAAAGGAAGAATTGAACGAATTCCAAGTAAAGAAGAAGACAAAGCATTTATACATTTGGCCAATGATTCCATATATAGCATAATAAAAAAGACCAATGATTATACAGACAATGAGTTAAGCAAGAAAAAGTCCACACTCGGAGTCGGCTCTCTCTTATGGCGTCCATTCTTCCGCTTTTTTAAAGCTTATATATTAAAAGGTGGTTTTAGAGACGGAGTTCCCGGTTTTATTCGCGCGGTAAATGAGGGAATATATCAATTCGTGCTGGTATCAAAGATAATTGAAAAAAAACACAAGTGACACCACTCCGCTAATCGGATAACAATCTATCAAAAACAGGCTTTGTATTATGGAATGTAAAGGTTTCACACCACTTTTGTGCATTATATAAGATTTCTGCTTTCTTAGATTCATCCGTCAATACCTGAAATAATGCTTGAGCCATAGATAAGGCATCACCGACCGGCGTCAGGATTCCGGCTCTTCCGTTATCCAAGATCTCTTTAGGACCTGTAGGACAATCGGTAGAAACAATCACCTTTCCCAAAAACAATCCTTCTATAAGAGTAGTCGGTAGTCCTTCGAATTTGGAACTATGTACAAGTATACGGCTGTTTTTTATCCAAGGATACGGATTCTCTTGAAATCCTAAGAAGAACACCTTGTCCTGTAGGTCCAGTTCTTTTGCCAACTCTTTCAATTGAGATTCGGAGTTTCCTTTTCCTATGAGATATAAATATTCATCTCTATGATATTCTGTTGTCAATATCTTATATGCTTTTAGCAGTGTGGTTATGTCCTTTTGACTCTCTTCCAACCGTTCAATAGCTACAATATAAGGCCTGTTTATCAGAGGATTATCTACGGCCATACCAGCTTTCTCCAATATTACATCAGGGTCGACTGCATTATATATAACCGTCATCTTATCTTTAATATAGGGAAAAAGCTCTACCCCTTCATCTTTCATAGCTTGAGAAATAGTGACAATCTTGTCATAATAAATTAATCGTTTTGCTATTCTTTGGGTACGAGCTCTGTTTTGAACATACAATTGCTTGAAGCTGAAATGAATAAATGTTATCTTTCGTATATTAACATGTTTCAGATAACCGGAAAAACAGCAATCGAAGTCAATAAAACAGTCATTGCTCTTTTCCAGCTCTCTTATCATTTTGGCAGTCTTAAATCTTCTGACCGGATTTAATATAATCTCATCGAATAATTTTGCAGGAACAGAAATCGTACCATTTATTTTCTGTATACGATATTTAATCAATAAGGAATCTTGTACAAGATACATGACCTTTATATTGGAAGGAAGACGTTCCAAGAAAACCTCCAAATTATTCATTTTTACACCTATGGCTAATGTAATTGAATACGAATTGTCTGCGGCCATTCGACGTAAGTATTCAGTCATAACGGTATCAATACCTCCGTCCAAGAAACGACTTATTAGAAAAACAATTTTTTTTGTACACATATTTGAAGACTGTTAGTCGGTGAACAACCCTGATATGTTTATATACTTATCTGTCGTATATAGAATTATACATAGCCATTCCGGTAAAGAAGAAAAACGTTCACTGATTAGCTTTTTGTATTTATCTTTCGATGCAGAAGAGAGATATCGCTGCTTTTTAAGTCGTTTGAACAATCTTCCTGCAATAATAGTTTGACAGTAACTATTTAATTCCAATATTTTGCAAATTCTGTTTATTACCTGCATTCCTTCCTCAAAATATAGACCTTCTTTTTCGGCTGTAGGAGAGACTTTTTGTGCATGTTGTCTGAAATAATTCAGTTTCCTATTGCATCTGATTACATTTCCCCGGCTTATAATTCCTGCCCAAATAAGCCAATCTCCGCAATAACGAAAAACTCTATATGATACATCGACTTTTAGAAAAGATTCTTTTTTGAAGACTACCATACTGGCATTATATATCTCGTTTTTCCATAACAAGTGATTCTTTAAGAATCTATAGTTTGAAAATACGGAATAACCGTCAGTTAATGAGGAAAAGCGGTCCCAATCCATACCATCGATGGGTAAACTGTTTTCATCTACCATGGTTGATCCCGTGTAAACCAAATATGCACCTGAATATCGTTCGAAAGCTCTCATGCAGTATTCCAAAAAATGCGGATCAGCATAATCATCACTTTCCGCTATCCAGATATATTCTCCTTGTGCCACCGTGATACCTCTCTCCCACTGTATAAAAGGTATTCCGACGTTTTGCTCGTTAATCAAAATTGAACTTATCTTTGGATTCTGTTGATAAGACAATAAAATATCCTGACTATTATCTTTTGAGCAATCATCTAAGAGAATCAGTTCAAAATCACTGTAAGTTTGATTGAGTATACTGTCTATTCGTTGCTTCAAGTATTTCCCATGGTTATAATTGGGAACAATAACACTAATCTTGGGCATTTATAAATAAGGAATTATTCGTAGATACTCAATCTCTTTTTCACGAGATTATCATTGTTATAATCCAACTCCAAGAATCTGTGAGCCGATATAGACATTACTTCCTGACGATTTACATCATTCAGTAAGTCTCTCATTTCACCGGCGAATTGCATTGGGGAATCGACTATCACACAATTAGTTCCATTCTTCAGTTCAAGACCTTCAACTCCTTTTGTAGTAGCAATGAAAGGAGAATAAGCATTTATCGCTTCCAATATTTTGATTCGCATACCGCTGCCAATCCTCAGCGGGACAATAGAAATCTTTCCATTAAGGAATGAGGTAAGATCCTCTATAAAACCGTGAAAAATAATTTCACTATGTCTATTAAATTCTTTTTGCAGTTTACTGCTCCATTTACCTACTACATGAATCTTATATATTTCATTGGTATTCCTGAGAAAAGGTAAAACCTCATCGGCAAACCATTTCAGTCCGTCAAGGTTAGGATAATGATCACCGCTTCCCACAAAAACAAATTCCTTAGAAGGTTTGAATTCAACAGTTGTATTACTAAAGCATACACCGGCAGGAGATGGAAACAGTTTATCCGGTTTAATATAGTCGGAAAGAATCCTTTTATCTGTCTCTGAGAGTGTAACCACCTTGTCGTATTCGTTCAGTGCTCCTATCTCTACGGATTTAAGCTGTCTGTATAGTATGTCATTATTCAAATCGGGAATCTCATATAGTTTCATAGCATTCAAGTTGCGTATGAATCTTATTTCGTGATGAACGAATATTCGCTTTGCAGTCTCAGGGAGTAAATATACTAAATAAAGATATTCATACATCTCAATTTGAATATAGTCAAATCCGCCCCTGGATATGCTGTAAATATAATTAAGAAATCCCTGATTCAAACGAGAAGGACATTCAAATGATGAACTCTTCTTTAAATATTTATTATAAGACTTAATAAATTTCCTATTGAATAGTGCACTTAATCGTTCCATCGTAATACAGTAAGTGCCTAACTTCGGAACATCTTTTTGATACTCTTTTTGTCCATCATATATATAAAAATTGACATTATCCCATTTTTCCCGCAATTGACTTACCAATGTTTGTTTGTGCTCATCAACGTGTTGTATTAATCTACCCTTACATATATCCAAACAAAGTGAAACATCATGTATTTTGCGAAGACGGTCAATCATAAAGAACAGGGCTTGATTGCCTCCGGAGTCTAAAGGATAGGGTATGTATGGAATTATTATCAATATCTTCATAACCGGCAATTTTTGTGCAATATTCGCGTTTTTTTTCAACATACACAATATAAACAGGTACTATTATTCATTGCTGAGGTTGGGTAAGTTCCAATAATATAAGTATCCTATTTTACTAATAATACAACAAATGAATTCCGACGATTTTTTGACTTATATTAGACGATCTTTTGTTAGAAGGAACACCATCTAACGGGAAAACATCTACAAACAATCCACCCGATAACATATAATGAGTGCGCCCAAGTAACGTAACTTCCTCAAATCATAGTCTTGCATCATAAAATAATTTTCATTCCCCACTCAAACACCATATCGATAATAGGACACTTGACTCCTTTCTCATGCGCAATGTCGTAGATAATCTTTAAACTGTATGGAAAGTCTTCTGTAAAGTATCTGCTCCCAGAATCCGGAACATAGCCACCTCTCACCTCTCTCATAGGCGAAAGCAGACCTTTAAAAGCCTTAATTGAATTTAATTTGTGAGTCAATGACACAGCATCATGACTCTCGTAATAATCAAGTATTGTAGGTATTGCTCCTTCTCGCACTCCCAGCACTCTCAGTAACTCTTGAAACTCTCCATCCATAGCTATCAATAGTACTGATGCCTCATCTGTCCAATCACTATAGAAATGAGGATTTTTGTCATAGACTTTTCCTTTAGAATAGTCCTTCCACATTGTAAAAAGTCTACTGGTATGAAGCAATGGATTGCTGTTGGTAAGGCTTACCTCATAGTGGCTTTCAAGCAAAGTGACAGGACATTTGAAGAGAGTTTCGAGTTTTGCTCTCAACACCTCCTTATATTCGCATTGCTCAATTGCAACTGAAAGTGAAGGCTTGTAACCAAGTAAGTCTGCTGAATGCCCATATTCTTTAGTGCGACTTATAAAGGGTACTCGCTGAAAACCGAAAAGAGGCTGTGTCTTTGGCAATAGCTCAAATGCCATAAAAAAGAATCCTGTGCTTGAGACTATTGAACCTACAGCCGTCTTTGGTGATAAATGAGGCATTATCTTTTCAAGTTCTTCAGCTATTGAGAAACCCGGCAAGCAGATAAGAACAATTTCAGCATCCATCAATGCTTCAGATGGATCGTCTGTTACACAATCAAGTTTACCGGAGAATACTTTTCCTTCAGGGTCAGTCACCTCAACGGTATTATTCCATAATTGAGGCCTACGAGTAAGAATTCTAACCTTTATCCCTTCTTGGGAAGCAAAGAAGCCCGCACAAACGTGTCCTAAATGACCACCGCCACAAATAGTAACAATCATAACTTACAATGCTAACAACGCATTAACCAATGCATCATTATCCTTTTTATCCCTAATTGCAATACGTACCATATTTTTTCCTTTTAGTCCTTTCTTTGTATCACAATCTTTTATGAGAATATTAAACCTATTAAGTAGAGTCTCCGTCAGTTCATGAGATGAAAATCGTGCTGAATATACCTCACACATTATAAAGTTTGCCTGGCTGGGTATAACTCTAAGATAGGAAACCTTACTCAAACGTTCAACAAAACGAGTACGCTCTTCTACAAATCTGATACAGGCCTTCTTGTATTCATTTTCGTACTTATTGAATATCTGCATGTAAAATTCCGCGAACGAATTAATATTCCAGATGGAGACATCTCCCTTGATATAATTAATAAGCTCCTCATTGCTTGATGCCAACACGCCAAGTCTTAGACCGGGTACTCCATAACTCTTTGAAATACTCTTTACTACGACAAGATTTCCGTACTTTGAGAGTATATCATTCTTAAGCATGCTGAATCTTTTGTCCGCGTCACAAAAATCGACAAAACTCTCGTCAATAATAAGAGTGATACCCTGCTCCTTGCACCAATCTAACAGTATCAACAAATCTGCTAAGGGGATGAAATTTCCGGATGGATTATCAGGATTGATAACAAGCAGTTGTTTAATATCCTTGCCTTCATAAAAATCAATCAAGTCTTGTGCCGTATAGCGGTAGTCTGAGTTTTGAGGCTCAAACTTGACAATATTTTCCACTTCTCTGCGATGAGGATATTCTTCGAATGTAGGATATATAATACCTATCTTTCCCACTTCTCTCTCCATCATGCTCTTAATGAGTTCAGAAGCACCATTTCCAACCACAACGTAATCAGGCTTCAAATTAAAATATTTACCCGCAAGCAAACTATTCACGAACATACCGGAAGGATACTCTGTAAGCAAACGATTAAAATTTGCCTGTAATTCATCACACATCTTGCGAGGAGGAAAATAAGGATTTACCAGATAGCAAAAGTCAAGCATATTTTCAAAACGCCAATAACCGCCATAACGTTTCTCAAATTTGCTCAATTTCTCATGTTCATCAGCAAAAATAGTCTCGGCGATGTCCTTATCCTGTACATCATCAATTTCATACCAAGGCAATTCCTCAATAGGCTTTGCTTTCAGTTCAGCATTGTTAATAAGGGTGATTACACGTAATACTTGTTCATAATACTCATTATTACCTAAAGCTTTAACATAAGCTTCAAGAAAAGGCACATAACTATGAGTGGCAAATTCTTTTGAGAACTTATATATATTGACCGTTTTATAATAAAACTTTGTGTCTTCATAAGTAAATGCTTGTTTAGGTACGAAATTCACAATATTGTTTTCGGAATCTATAC
>CAYOGG010000076.1:0-6902 GCA_964403455.1 uncultured Bacteroidaceae bacterium
TCTCATATAGCTTTGAGTCGGTACCTACATTATAGCCCGAAGCGGTTCCCATATAACCGGGTATTAAAAAAGTCAATGTCTCATCTACTCCATAACTCCAATTGGTTGCATAATCCAAATCCAGTCCTTTGGTTTTATTTGTATTATCGTTGTTTTTAATCAGTTCAGAGTGACCTCCACGCATAGTTTCCTTTGCATATTCATTATTTGCAAAAATATTCGCCGTTCCGGTACCAAGGCCTACTCCCACAGATGCAATGAACAATAGAGTAGATATTGCAAAATCCTTATATCGTTTTTCTTTGATATGGATATATAACTCGGTAAAAAAAAGAATTCCAATCAAAAGGAATATATAATAAGCCATCTGAGGATGTGGCGAAAATCCCATAGCAGTAAATATCATGGTTAAAGATATTCCCCATCCGTAGCGTTTTTTATATATAAGATAGAAACCTCCAACAACAACCGACATAAGCATAATGGACCATGCCTTACCATTCTGTCCGGCCGCCTCAATAATAAAAAAATACGATGAAAACCCTGTAGCAAATGCACCTACAATGCTCAACCACTTGTTAATGCCGAAAGAACGCAACAGAATAAAAAAGCAACAGAAGAATGTCAAAAACACAAGAGGCATTTTCGCAGACGAAGGATGCGTCAGTTTCCAGATAGGATTCATCAGTGTAGTAGAAATATAGCGACCTCCACCTACCTGATAATTAGGCATACCTGAAAACATGGAACCGGTCCACCATGTAACATCACCTGTTTCCTGTCTATATTCAATACTCTCCTGAACGGCAGCCTTAGCATTGAATTCATCACCGGCTTGTATCCTCTTTCCTTCAAGAACAGGAGAACAATAGATTAAAGACGCTATCAAAAATAATACAAATGCTACCATATATGGCAGTATCTTCTTTACCTTGTTACTCTTTTCCATTACTATAATTAGGTTTACAGATGCGAAAGTACTTTTTTTCACTCAATTATCAGCCAATAAGTGAGCAAATTCGTATTTTTGTATCAAATACTTTAGCAAAGGTCAATGAAGATAATCATCTTGGGAACTACTTACCCGTATCGTGGCGGATTGGCAGTTTATAACGAACGTCTTGCACGGGAATTTCAGAAAGAAGGAAACGAAGTTGAAATATGGACATTCCGAATGCAATATCCCGGTTTCCTGTTCCCCGGAAAGACTCAATTCTCTGAAGAAGATGCACCTCAAGATCTTAAGATTCTGAGAAAAGCAAACTCTATAAATCCTTTCAATTGGCTCAAGGTAAGACATGAAATAAAAAAAACTAAAGCCGATATTGTCATAGTAAAGTTCTGGTTGCCTTTTATGGCACCTTGCTTAGGCACTATAGTACGCGGTGCACGTAAAAACGGAAAAACCAGAGTCATATCCATACTTGACAACATCATTCCACATGAACATCGTATTGGAGATCATCAGTTAGCAGATTATTTTGTAAAATCCGTCGATGGATTCGTGGCTATGTCCGAATCAGTATTGGATGATGTAAAGACATTTGACACAATCAAGCCTAAGGTCTTCTGCAGACATCCATTGTACGATAACTTCGGTGTGAAAGTAAATAGAGAAGAGGCTTTAAAAGAATTAGGATTAGATACTCAATTCCGTTACATGCTATTCTTCGGTCTAATACGCGATTACAAGGGACTTGACCTGATGCTTAAAGCATATGCCAGGTCCGAATTCAGAAATATGGATGTAAGACTTATTGTAGCAGGTGAATTCTACAGCGGATCGGAAAAATATTTTGAGCTGGAGAAAGAACTTGGTCTGGAAGGTCTGGTAATATGGAAATGTGAATTTGTTCCGGATAGTAGAGTGAAATATTACTTCGGAGCAGCGGATATTATTGTTCAACCATATAAAAGCGCGACCCAAAGCGGCGTGACGCAGATAGCCTATCATTTTGAGAAACCCATGCTTGTTACCAATGTAGGAGGACTTTCAGAGATTGTTCCCGATGGAAAGGTTGGCTATGTTGTTGAGCCGAATGAAAATAAGATAGCGGAAAAACTAATTGATTTTTTTAAGAACAACAGGCAAACAGAATTCTCCGAAGGCCTTAAAGATGAAAAGAAAAAGTATGCATGGAGCAATATGACATCAGCCATTCTTGAAGCCTCAAAAAGGTGATCCCAAGAATCATATAATAATTATACCATCAGGAATCTCATTCCGCAATTATCCGCAAACTTCCTATCCGATTCCTGATCTCCTATCATGATAGAACGTTGCATTGATATATCCGGAAAATCTTTCATGGCAAGTTCTGCCATCCCTTTATTGGGCTTTCGCATGTGATCGGAGTCATCCAATGCAGTACAAATATATATCCCGTCAATCCTCCCCCCGGCTTTTTCTATCTCTGAAATCATCTTTCGATGAATATCTTCAAGAGAATTAATGCTCATAACACCCTTTCCAACACCTCTTTGGTTTGTAACAACGAGTATGTGCCTGAAATGTGAACTAACACTACCTATCCAGTCAAGAAAACCATCGGTGAAACGGAACTCTTCCCAGCATTTAACATAATTGCCTGGGAGCCACACGTTAATTACTCCATCTCTATCAAGAAACAGTGTATCGCAGTCATCAAATAGCTCTATAGGTATTCTTTTCATCGAAAATCAATCTGGGATTTTTCATAATCCTCAGGAACACCAATATCTATAAAATAGCCGTCAAAAGAAAAACCTTTAAGTTCTCTCTTTATGACTAACGATTCCAATATATCCTTCTCAAAAGAAAACTTTTCCGGCATGGCATCGAATATCTTGGAATTTCGGGAGATGAAATATATACCTCCATTTATAAATCCACGTGAACAGTAACACTTCTCTCCAAATTCAGTAATAGTATTATCTTCAGAAATCGACACCGTTCCATAACGGGAAAAATCCGTCATCTGCTTCAATGCCAAAGAAATACTTACTGTGGACTCTTTATGTAAACGACATAAGACATCCAACGGAACCTTAAACATGGTATCTCCATTAAGTATGCAAACATTATCTGAAGAACATCTGTTCAAGGCCAATTTTATACCTCCGCCAGTACCTAACGGTGTGCTCTCCACTACCCACTCTATCGGATAATCATATAAAAACCGGCCACTTGTATTGACCCAATCTATAACCTTTTCACTCATATAACCGAGTGACAAAACCACTTTACCCGGGTTATAAGGTTTTAAATATTCTAACAGATAATACAAAAACGGATGTCCGGAAACCGGAGCCATACATTTGGGCACCTCACTTACGACAGACCGCAAACGAGTACCCATACCACCGGCCAATATTATCACATCAAACATTATCCTTTGCTTAAGTCACCGAAAAGATTTTCTTCAACTATCGAACATATAATATGTCCGATCAGAATATGAGATTCCTGGATTCTCGGAGTTTTCGTGGAAGGGACATTGATGCAAATATCGCAAAGATCGTTCATCAGTGAAGGTCCCCTACCGGTCAGACCGATAGATACGATACCTTTCTCTCTACAAACCTTCAGAGCTTCTATTATATTTTCCGAATTACCGGAAGTTGATATTCCTATAAAAACATCACCTTTAGAACCTTGTGCTTGGAGCTGCCTTGAGAAAAGATACTTGTAGCCTATATCATTTCCTATAGCTGTCATAACAGAAGTATCGGTACTTAAAGAGTGAGCAGGAATTCCGGGACGATCAAAATTGAACTTATTTACCAACTCTCCGGCCAAATGTTGTGCGTCAGCCGCCGAACCTCCATTTCCGGCTAATAATGCACTATGACCTTTTTTATAAGCATCGGTAAGAACCTCAGCAGCTTTTCCAATAAGAGACAACAAGACACTGTCATCCAATATCGCCTGCTTTGTAGCGATGGATTGGGCTATTTCTTCTTTAATTACGGTCATATTCAATTATGAGTATATTTTCCAACCATGCGTTCCACCATCACTGAACTGGAACCCTACTACCTGTCCGGGCATCTTACTTAAAGCATCAATAACACAGCGTTTCTTTGTAGGATCCATCATAAAGATAATAAACCCTCCTCCTCCTGCGCCACTCACCTTTCCCGCTATCGCTCCTGCCTGAGAAGCCACATCAAAAGCCTCTTGTATCATGGGATTTGATATCGCTGTCGCCATTTTCTTTTTATCTTCCCATGCCATTCCCAGAATCGATGCAAACTCCCTGATATTTCCCTCCAAAAGAGCACGTTTCATATCAATAGCACTATGCTTAATACGATGCATTGCCGATATTGCAGCCTCGTTTCCCGAACTGGTATTCTTTTGCTGCTCTTCAATAATAGCAGCGGAGGAGCGAGAAGCTCCGGTATAATACAATACTATTGACGATTCCAATTCATCAACCACCCAACGTTTAATTCTAAGAGGATTTACTATTACGCTTCCTTCCGGTAGAAATTCCATAAAATTGAATCCGCCGAAAGCTGCGGCATATTGATCCTGCTTTCCTCCGCTGAGAGACAAATCTATTCTCTCTATCTCATAAGCCTTGCGAGCTATCTCATAATCCCCCATAGGAAGGTTATACCACTCAACAAACGCTTTCAATATACAAACCACCATGGTAGAAGAAGAACCTAATCCGCTTCCTGCAGGAGCATCAGAATAGGTTGTAATACGACAAGCTCTAGGTTCCACACCAAAATCCTCTATGACCCTATTAAATACTCCCTTGTGTAAATCCAGATTTCCGTCAATAGGTAAAGTTTTGCTCAATGTATATCCGATCTCAACGCCTAAATCCGTGGCGATCAATGAAACGGTATCATCGTTCGTCTCTTCTATTGTACAATATGCAAATAGATTTATGGTGGCATTCAATATCAATCCTCCATAAATGTCACTATAAGGAGACACATCGCTGCCTCCTCCCGCAAAACCCAATCTGAGCGGGGCTTTACTTCTTACTATCATTTTATTTCAATTTACCTCATTAAGTGAGTTAGACAAAGGTAATACATTTTATTCTGAAAGTTTATATATGCCAAAAAGATGTTCTCGAACCTCTAAAAAATGTATATGAATATAATTTCTGATCGTAATATTATAGTAACAAATTTGAATAGGTTTCGTAACATCATACCACTATCTTTGTATGCGAATAAAAGCAAAATAATAAAATTATGATCAAAAGAATTGTATTGTCCGTAATAACCATCATGATGGTTTTCGGAGTATCCGCACAGAAGATCAAAGGATCTGACACAGTATTGCCACTTGCACAGCAAGAGGCTGAGAATTTCATGAAAGTGAATAAAAACGCAAAAATTACCGTCTCAGGAGGAGGCTCAGGAGTAGGTATAGCCGCTTTGATTGAGAATAACACTGACATAGCCATGTCCAGCCGCAAAATAAAACTTGAGGAGCGAATGAAGATTCAGAAAGAAGGAGACAAACTGATTGAGAAGATTATCGCAATGGATGCATTGGCAATAGTTGTTAATCCGGCAAACAAGGTTTCAAAATTAACTCGGGAACAAATGGAAGGTATTTTCACAGGCAAAATAACAAACTGGAAAGAGGTGGGTGGAGATGACATGAAAATTATTGTCTACGCCAGAGAAAGCAGTTCCGGAACATACGAATTTCTCAAGGAGAGTATCATGAAGAATAAGAACTACACGGAATCCGCTCTATCCATGCCGGCTACAGGTGCGGTAATTCAATCAGTGAGTCAGACAAAAGGGGCTATCGGTTACGTTGGATTGGCATATCTGACAAAAAATATCAAACCGTTGTCAGTAAGTTATGACGGGATAAAATTTACCTCCCCATCATATGAGAATGCAAAAAACGGCAGTTATCCGATAGTCAGACCGTTGTTCTTTTATTATAATCAAAAAAACGAATCAAAAGTAAAGCCTTTTATAGATTATGTAACCTCATTAGAGGGACAATTGATAGTTAAAAAAGTAGGATACATAGATATCTTGAAATAAGTAACTTGTAGAATGAGAAGGTTTTCAGAGTATATAGTTGAAAGGTTATTAATGGCAAGTGGGGCGATCACCTCACTTGTAATCCTTTTGATAATTGTATTTCTATTTAAACAAGGTGCCGGTCTTTTCTCAAAAGATAGTGTAGAACCCGGCTATTCAATAGTTATGAACGAATCCAATACTATAAATACACTGAATAGCTCCGAGATAAAACAGATCTTCGACGGAGAATATACCAACTGAGCTCAATTGGGAGGTTCGGATACCGAGATAAAGATATTCAGAATAGACAATATTACTGAATATGCTACGGAAGAAGAACTGGGAGAAGAGCTTCAATATATTCCGGAGGTTCTTTCAAAAATAATTAAGGACAATAGTTCCATAATAGCTTATGTTCCTGATATATATTTAAAAACCGATGGTGAATTCAAGAAATTGCAAATCGAGAAGATCACTCTAAGACAGTTCTTCAATGGCAGGCAATGGTTTCCTACAGCTACTCCGTCAGCTCTATTCGGAACAAAGCCACTTATTTTAGGCTCTCTATGGGTTTCATTAGGCGCAATTCTGTTCGCACTGCCATTCGGGCTGGCTGTGGCAATATATATGGCAGAACTTGCATCGCCGAAGATGAGAAAAATGTTAAAGCCTATTATTGAACTTTTGTCCGGTATTCCTTCGGTGGTTTACGGCTTCTTCGGACTCGTGGTTATAGTACCTCTTATACAAAAGGTCTTTAATCTACCGGTCGGTGAAACAGGACTCGCCGGTGCATTTATTTTAGCCATTATGGCTCTTCCCACTATTATAACCGTAGCAGAAGATGCTATCAGGACTGTTCCTATAGCAACAAAAGAAGCATCATTGGCACTTGGGGCAACACA
>CAYOGG010000077.1:0-6877 GCA_964403455.1 uncultured Bacteroidaceae bacterium
CTTCTCCCTTACACTCTTCGCATCGGCCTCCGTCTGAATTGAATGAGAAATGGCCGGATTTGAAACCCATCTGTCGTGAAAGAGGCTGATCGGCGAATAGTTTTCTTATCTCGTCATATGCTTTGATATACGTGACGGGGTTTGATCGTGAAGTCTTTCCGATAGGGTCCTGATCAATAAATTCTACGGCTTTTACCATTTTGATGTCACCCTCAAAGCCGATACATTCACCCGGACGTTCTCCGGATTCGCTGTAGATATTTTGTAGCCCTCTGTATAATACCTCATTTATCAAGGTACTTTTTCCCGAGCCGCTGACACCTGTCACTACGGTCATGACATTAAGTGGAAACTTTACGTCTATACCCTGCAGATTGTTTTCTCGTGCACCTTTTACTTCAATAAAATTGTTCCATGAACGGCGTGAGGTAGGGACTTCTATTGTCTCTTCTCCGGTAAGATATTTTACGGTAAAACTCTTTGAGCTTTTTTCGAGATTACTCAGATCTCCCTGATATACTATCTCACCGCCGTTACGTCCGGCCTGCGGTCCTACATCTATTATGTAGTCGGCAGCACGTATCATCTCTTCATCATGCTCAACCACAACTACTGTGTTACCGATTTGCTGCAATTGCCTTAGAACTTTTATCAATTTATCCGTATCGCGGCTATGGAGTCCGATACTTGGTTCATCAAGTATATATAGGGAACCTACCAGACTGCTTCCCAGAGATGTTACAATGTTGATACGTTGACTTTCTCCACCTGAAAGAGTACTGCTAAGGCGGTTAAGTGAAAGATATTCCAGCCCTACGTCCATCATCAGTCGGATACGGCTGTTTATTTCAGTTAGTATGCGTTTTGCAGTCAATTGTTCATTATCATTGAGCTCTATACGGTCAAAGAACTGTTTTAATTCCGTTATCGGTAAATCGACCAAATCGGTAATGGCTTTATCGTTTATCTTTACGTATGTAGCTTCTTTCTTGAGTCTTTTCCCATGGCATGCGGGACATATGGTTTTGCCCTTATATCTGGATAACATAACGCGATATTGAATCTTGTATTGATTTTTTTCCAGCATATGGAAAAAGTTATCTATACAGTTCTCATCCGTATCATTTCTTTCAATACCGTTTCCGCTACCATGCCATAGGAAATCTTTTTCCTTTTCCGATAGTTGGTAATATGGTGTGAATATTGGAAATCCGTGCTGTTCGGCATGAAGGATGAAGTCATTTTTCCATTCTTTCATCTTATCTCCACGCCAGCATACTACAGCACCGTCATAGACACTGAGTGCGCGGTTTGGTACAACAAGCGATTCGTCAATGCCGATTATTCTGCCGAAACCTTCGCATTTTGGACAGGCTCCGAGAGGTGAGTTGAAAGAGAATAGCTGTTCGGATGGCTCTTCAAATGTGATGCCGTCTGCTTCATAACGATTACTGAATGAAATCAGTGTTGTTTCCGGCGCGTCGTAAAAACGTAAAAGGCAGTTTCCGTTACCTTCGTAAAAGGCCGTCTCTACCGAATCCAACATACGGTTAACAGTCTCTTTCGAGTTATCGCAGGTCAGGCGTGCTATCAACAGATTTACATTTTCCTGATCTTCCGAGAGGGCCTTCAGGCGGCTCTTGTCTTCAATCAGGTCCTCAATACGAATTATCTCACCTTTGTAATCTATTCTGGTGAAGCCCTCCTTAAGGTTTGTCTTAAGCTGTTCGTTAAAGTCTCTACCATCGCGTAATACCATCGGTGCTAAGGTGGTGAAACGAATATCCTTGGGATGACTGAGCATACAGTCCAAAAGATCTTCTATATCATGTTTCTTTACAAGCTCACCGCTGATGGGAGAATATGTTTTACCGATACGCGCAAAAAGTAATTTCATATAGTCATAAATCTCAGTTGACGTACCTACGGTAGAGCGTGGGTTGCGGTTGCTGACATGTTGTTCTATGGCTATTGTGGGTGGCAGTCCGGTTATTAAGTCACATTCCGGTTTTTTCATCCTACCCAAAAACTGGCGTGCGTATGAGGATAATGATTCAACGTAACGACGCTGACCTTCGGCATATAGTGTGTCGAATGCAAGGGACGATTTTCCTGAGCCTGAGAGTCCTGTTATTACAATAAACTTATCTCTTGGAATATCTAATGTAACACCTTTCAGGTTATTTACCTTGGCGTTTTGAATATGAATGCAATTATCCACTTATCGCTTCTTTTGAACTTGCGAAGATACTTCAAATGTCAGACTCTTACAAATTGGAAGACCTATACTTATGTGGCGTTTTACCGACAATCTTGGTAAAGATTCTGATAAAGTAAGATGTATCGTTGTATCCGAGTTTTACAGCCAGATCCTTAACGGAAATATTGCTGACAAGTATCTGCAATTGAGCCCATTCGATTTTCTTACCGTTGATATATTTGCATGGAGTACTATTAGTCTCTTTCTTGAAAAGCCTGATAAAATAGTCTTTGCTCATTGAGGCTATTTCGGCCAGTTTATCTTCACTTATATCGGATTCTATGTTTTCATGAACATATTGCAAGGCCTTACGTATTCTTGGATCAATATAGTTCTCAGGTCTTTTCTCAGGCCTTATGAAACGTGTGAATAGCTGTCTCAGTATTCCTTCCGTCTCAAAGCTGACACAGAAATTATCTTGTTTTTGTTTGATTACTCTTTTCGACACTTCGGAGCGTTCATGCGGCATATCGAATCTGTTTCCCTTTAATTCTTTACCCGGATTTATTTCCAGCATTCTCTCTATTAACAGTCTGTCCAAAGGAATAGCTTCTACTTCAATATTGAATTGATATGAATCCAAAAGAGAGTGATAACTCAGAGAATCGGAATATACATGGTAATAAAACAACTCTAAATTACTGTCAACTATAAAATCCATCTCATAATATGGCAAAATACCGTAAATATGATCCTTTTTCAGATTTATAGTGACTCCGTTGTGAATGATTCTTCCTTCTCCGTCTATAATATACAATACACGAGAAAAAGGGCCGGATATTTTTTTAAATACAGAGTCTTTTGCCATTATGCTGTGACCTATATTTAATAGTATTGGTTTTTTGTTGTCAAAATGTTCTATTGAGGTCATAATAATTGTTTTGTTACAGATTTCTCGTCAAAGATAATGCAAACGAGGACAGAAGCCATGTTTACTTGGATTATGTCGAGTGCAGCTTATCTTCGATTTCTCGTCAAAGATAGTACAAGTCAAAAGTAAATAAAAGAATGGGTTTGTTTTTCTTTACTGATGTACAGCCTATAGTTTAAATCGGTAAGAAGTATTGAAATTGGTCGATATTATTCTATTATTGGTCGATTTTTTCATAAAAGATTGTTTTTTTGTGTTATACCTTTGTATTGATAAAAAGATAGCAGGTAAATAATCTATTGTATTAATGACACACATATAAAACCATCGGACTTAAGTTCGGTGGTTTTTTTATTGCTCAGATTTCTATGGTACGGAAATAAAGGGTAATTTTGCAGTCAGTAAAATTGAAATATTCATATAATCAAAATGATACTCTTCTTTAAATCCCCTTCCGGCACAATCGTTGCCACAGAGACTGTCTCAAAACCTGTTGAGGACGATGTCAATAAATTGTGTTGGCTGTATGGAAATGCTACACTTGTAGATAGTGATTCTTTGGATGGTTACTATGTTGGTCCGCGACGTGAGATGATTACGCCGTGGAGTACCAATGCCGTGGAGATAACTCAGAATATGGGATTGAACGGAATATCGCGTATTGAAGAGTATTTTCCTGTCTCTTCTGCAGATGCGCAGTATGATACGATGCTACAACGTCTCTATAACGGTCTTGACCAGAAGATATTCACTGTTGATATTAAACCTCAGCCGATTATCTTTATAGAAGATTTGGAATCATACAATGAAAAGGAGGGATTGGCTCTATCAAAGGAGGAGATAGATTATCTGCTGAATGTTGAGAAGGAGATTAACCGTAAGTTGACGGATTCGGAGGTCTTCGGATTTGCTCAGATCAACTCGGAGCACTGCCGTCACAAGATATTCGGCGGAAAATTCATAATAGATGGACAGGAGATGGAATCGTCTCTTTTCCAGATGATAAAAAAGACTACTCAGGAGAATCCGAACCATATTCTTTCCGCTTATAAGGATAATGTGGCTTTCGCTCAGGGACCGGTTGTGGAACAATTTGCTCCGGCCGACCATTCTACTTCGGATTATTTCATAATAAAGGATATAGAGACGGTGATCTCGTTGAAGGCAGAGACTCACAATTTCCCGACTACGGTAGAGCCTTTCAATGGTGCATCTACAGGTACGGGCGGTGAGATACGCGATAGGATGGGAGGTGGTAAGGGTTCGTGGCCTATTGCCGGTACCGCCGTTTATATGACATCATACCCGCGTAACGACGAGAATCGTGCTTGGGATAAGGGTTTGAAGGAGCGTCAATGGCTATATCAGACACCGGAACAGATACTTATCAAGGCATCTAACGGTGCTTCGGATTTCGGTAATAAGTTCGGTCAGCCGCTTATCTGCGGTTCTCTGCTGACATTCGAGCATCAGGAAAACGGAGAGTCATACGGTTATGACAAGGTTATAATGATGGCAGGTGGTGTGGGTTACGGTACCAAACGCGATTGCCTGAAGGGTGAGCCTCAGACCGGTAATAAAATAGTGGTTTTGGGTGGTGACAATTACCGTATCGGTTTGGGAGGCGGTTCCGTCTCTTCGGTAGAGACGGGACGTTATTCATCGGGTATTGAGCTTAATGCCGTGCAGCGTGCCAATGCAGAGATGCAGAAACGCGGCTATAATGTAACGCGTGCTTTATGTGAAGAAGAGATAAATCCGATTGTTTCAATACACGATCACGGTTCGGCCGGTCATGTGAATTGTCTCTCCGAGTTGGTAGAGGATTGCGGTGGACTGATTAAGATGGATAAACTTCCCGTCGGTGATAAGACTCTTTCTTCTAAAGAGATTATAGCCAATGAGTCTCAGGAGCGCATGGGCTTGCTCATTGATGAAAAATCAATTGAACATGTCAAGAAGATAGCCGAGCGTGAGCGTGCTCCGATGTATGTGGTAGGTGAGACTACAGGTGATGCCCGTTTTGCTTTCGAACAGGCAGACGGTGTACGTCCTTTCGATCTTGCAGTAAGCCAGATGTTCGGCTCTTCTCCAAAGACATATATGGTTGATGAGACTGTAGAACGTAAATACGAAGATGTAAAATACGATGATAATCGTATATCGGCATATATTGAAAATATACTTCAGTTGGAGTCGGTGGCCTGCAAAGATTGGTTGACCAATAAGGTGGACCGTTCGGTAACGGGTAAGATTGCCAGACAACAGTGTCAAGGCAGACTTCAGCTACCTTTGTCGGACTGTGGTGTGGTGGCATTGGACTACCGCGGTCGTAAGGGTATCGCTACTGCAATCGGTCATGCTCCTCAGGCAGGTCTTGCGGATCCTGCTGCAGGTTCCGTACTCTCTGTAGCCGAGTCTCTTACAAATATCGTATTGGCTCCGCTTTCGGACGGTTTGAAGACTATATCGTTGAGTGCAAACTGGATGTGGCCTTGTCGTTCTCAGAAGGGTGAGGATGCACGTCTCTATCAGGGTGTGAAGGCTTTGTCGGATTTCTGTCAGGAGTTGGGAATAAACGTGCCTACAGGAAAGGATTCTCTGTCTATGACTCAGAAATATCCTAACGGTGAAAAGATTATCAGCCCGGGTACTGTTATAGTAACATCGGGAGGTGAAGTATCCGATGTTAAGAAAGTGGTCTCTCCGGTATTGGCAGATGTCAAGGATAGTATTCTGATACATATCGATTTCAGTTTTGACGAACAGAAGTTGGGTGGTTCTGCATTTGCACAATCTATGGGCAAGATAGGTAGTGATGTTCCTACGGTTAAGAATGCGGAATATTTTGCAGATACTTTTGATGCCATACAGAGATTGGTTGAGAAGAATCTGATACTTGCCGGTCACGATATCTCTGCCGGAGGTCTTGCGGTTACGCTTCTTGAGATGTGTTTTGCCAATACCAAAGGAGGTCTGGACATTAACCTTGATAAACTTTGCGGTCAGGATATGGTGAAGATTCTGTTTGCCGAGAATCCGGGAATAGTACTGCAGATAGAATCCAAGAAACTGGATGCGGTAGAGTCTGTTATGGACGAAGAGGGTGTCGGATTTGCGGTTATAGGCCGTCCTTCAGAAGAGCGCTCAATAAATATACGTCGCGGCAAGAAAAATATCTCAATTGATATTAACAAGATGCGTGACCTATGGTTCCGTACTTCTTATCTGCTGGATTGCAAACAGTCAATGAACGGTTGTGCTGACAAACGTTATGCTAATTATTCCAAGCAACCTATTGACTTGAAGTTTAATTATAACTTCACAGGCAAATTATCTCAGTTCGGTCTGAATCCCGACCGTAGAACAGCATCCGGTATTAAGGCTGCGATAATACGTGAGAAAGGTACAAACGGCGAACGTGAGATGGCATATACACTTTGGCTGGCCGGCTTTGATGTCAAGGATGTTACAATGACTGATCTTGTTAGCGGTCGTGAGACCCTGGATGATATCAACATGATTGTATATTGCGGCGGATTCTCAAACTCCGATGTTTTAGGTTCGGCTAAGGGTTGGGCAGGGGCATTCCTATTCAATCCTAAGGCTAAAGAGACTCTGGATCGTTTTTACAAGCGTTCCGATACGCTCTCACTCGGTATCTGTAACGGTTGCCAGCTGATGATAGAGTTGGGACTTATAAATCCGGATTTTGAAAAGAAGAGTCGTATGTTGCATAATGATTC
>CAYOGG010000078.1:0-6418 GCA_964403455.1 uncultured Bacteroidaceae bacterium
CGGCGGTATAGTTTCATCCGCCATTGACGGTGAACGTTGTGCACAATCCGCAGCAAATTACATGAACGCTATCGGATAATACGGCCATTGCAAATTGAATATAAATATTAACAAAGAAATAGTTTACATAATGAGTATCAAAGCAGCATTTTTCGATATAGACGGAACATTGGTAAGTTTAAAAACACACCGCATCCCTGATTCTACACATCTGGCACTGAAGAAACTTAGGGAGAAAGGTATCAAAATCTTCATCAGCAGCGGTCGTCACCTGAGTGCCATTGACAATTTAGGAGATGAAAACTTTGACGGTTATGTAACTGTAAACGGAAGCTTGTGTTATTTGGATGGTCAAATCATACATCGTTGTCAGATACCGCAGTCGGATATACACAGTTGGATAGCTTTTCAGGACACCCATATTGTAGACTGCTGTATAGTTACTGAACAGAGGATGTATATAAACAATATATCAGAAGCCATATCCAATTTCTTCAAACTACTGAACTTGCCATACCCCGATATAATTGACCTGCACCTGATAGCAGATGAACCTGTTTATCAGATAGTAGGACTGATAGAACAAGACCATGACAATGCTGCCCGTGCCGCATTGCCACACTGCGCATTCAAACGCTGGCACCCATCATTTGCAGACATCGTACTTCAAGGCAGTGACAAAAGCAGCGGAATGCAAGCCCTTTTAGATCGTATAGGCATTACTCCCGCCGAATGTATAGCCTTCGGTGACGGAGGTAACGATATTGAGATGCTACAGTTTGCAGGCATAGGAGTAGCAATGGGAGGCAGTGCCCCTGTGGTCCTCCGGTCAGCCGACTATGAAACCTCTTCCGTTGACGAAGACGGCATTCTCAATGCCCTCACTCACTTCCACATAATCTGATTCTTTGTAAAATTGGACAAAAATTTAGACATTCTCAAAATACATAAAGTAATGTCGGACAAGGTACCGGTTTCGGAACCGATAATAGAGAGACATCCGCTAAAGCCGTTTATTCCGGAGAATGCGAGAATACTTATGCTCGGCAGTTTTCCACCGAGGCATGAAAGATGGTCCATGGAGTTCTTCTATCCTAACTTCCAGAATGATATGTGGCGTATAATGGGTATAGTCTTTTTCGATGACAAAGATTATTTCATATCAGGAAAGAGATTCGATTACGATAAGATAGTAAAATTCTGCAACATAGAAGGTATAGCAATTTTCGATACGGCAGTAGCCGTCAAAAGACTTCAGAACAATGCTTCCGATGCATTTCTGGAGATATTGGAAAAGACCGATCTGGCAGCATTGCTCTCAAAAATACCAAAATGCAACACCATAATTTCCACCGGAGGAAAATCAGCAGAACAAGTAGCAGAGCAATTCGGTTGCAACATTCCTACAGTAGGTAATTTTATTGATGTAAACTATTTCGACAGATTAATCCGCTTCTATCGGATGCCATCTTCATCAAGAGCCTATCCCATGTCCATAGATAAAAAGGCTCAAGCCTACTCAATTATCAAAACGATGTGTGGATCGGATTGACATTCAATTCAAAATAAGTGCTTTCAGAAAAAGAGCAAAGCCAATCGGTTTTATATCGAATCAGCGATGAAACAGATGACGAATAGCGACAAATGGAGCATAAAAGATCATTCGAGGACCGGAAAAGCGCATCACCTGCCGCATACGTTCACGCATGTCAGGCTTGTAACAATGTACGGGACAATAACGACAGGCTCTTTTCTGCTCACCAAACCGACAATGATCTAAACGAACTTCAGCATAACGTAGCAGGGCTTCACATTCGGGACATAGATAATTAGAATTATGGATATGGATCTTTAAATTACTATTATCGGTTTCTAATCCAGACAAAGACTGCACATGCTTTTTCTTACAATATAGCCCAATCATCAGAGCAACTATCTTCTTTTCCTTTTCTATCCTAGTCATAATGATTTGTACGTTCCTCAAGAATAAATGCAAAGATAGTGTATGCCGAGAGCAAAGAAATAATATGTTTGTAGATTATTTTATTCGATTGAATCATATCTTTGCGCTCGCACAATAATAAAGCGATGATCGTAAAGACTAAAAACAACCGAAATCTGCTTGCAGGGATATTACTTGTAATGTTTCTACAGGTTATACTCGTCAAGTCTTTTCACTATCATCACTGCTTTAATAACACAAACATCTCTTTTGACGGAACATCAATCTCACAGAAAACTGATAACTGCGCAATATGTCTGTTTTCATTTCAACCTTATGAAAAGGCTGTTGAACAGTTATCTGAGATTTTAGTTCCTGTCATTTCGAATATTTCAATCATCTACCGTGATAAAGCATATAACAGCTTTTCAGGTGCTATTTATCTAAGAGCACCTCCAATGTCTCTAATAAGAGAGATATAATTCATTTTTTCACAATAACAACTATTTATGCGTACCGGAGTATTTTTCGGTATGTTGGTATTGTGTTTCATTTCAGCCTTTTCACAAAGTTCTGACAGTATATCCGATGTGCATCTTTCCGAAGTTACTATCTCTGAGTCTCTTAATTCCGTAAAACAGAAAGAGAGTTCTCTTAGTATAGATGTACTGGGACAGGATTATTTTCAAAAGAACCTGTCAGGTAATTTTGTGCAAGCTCTGGAACACACTTCCGGCATACGTTCTATGGATATTGGCATGGGATTCTCAAAACCTATGATCAGAGGTCTGAGTTTCAACAGAATCGCAGTGTCAGAAAATGGAATCAAACAAGAAGATCAGCAGTGGGGTACCGATCACGGATTGGAGATTGATGCGTTCAATGTGGAGAATGTAATGGTCATTAAAGGACCATCGTCTCTGAGATATGGTGGTGATGCCATGGGTGGTGTGATAGATATCATGACTACTTCCTTTCCGGATAGCGACAGATTCTGGGGAGATGTCACTCTACTTGCAAGATCCGTCAATGATGATATATCCGCCTCTATGATGATGGGTCTTAAACACGGGAATTTTATGTTTAAGGCTCGCTATACCCAGCAGAAATTTGCCGATTACAGAATACCGGCTGACAGTGTCATTTATCTGACTATGGTATTGCCTATTATCAATAACAGGCTTAAAAACACCGCAGGCATTGAACGTGACGGCTATCTGCTGTTCGCCTATGAGAAAGGTGGATATAAGTCAAACTATGTGATAAGCAACACTTTTCAGAAAACGGGATTTTTCATTGGAGCTCATGGTGTTCCGGATGCTTCGCGTCTTAATGATGACGGGGATTATTACAATATAGATCTGCCATATAGCAAAGTAAATCATCTGAAATTTTCCTCACATCAAAGATATTCAGCAGGTAGTATAATATATTCTGCCGACATGGGATATCAACGTAATGACAGAGAAGAATGGAGTGCGTTTCATACTCACTATAGTAGTTTATCGGCTCCATCGGTAGACCCCGATAAAGAGTTATCATTCACTTTACAGACTCTGTCATCGGATCTGAACATCAGGATTCTTAATTCATCTTCGATGGAACATACTTTCGGAGTAAATATACAGGGACAAAAGAATACCATCGGCGGTTACTCATTTCTGTTGCCGAAGTATGATAGATATACCGCAGGCGGATATTATATCGGATCATGGCATCCGTCTAACAGTTTTACTCTCAATGGAGGTATACGTTATGATTGGGGTAATATTGATATCATGCCTTATAAGGACCCCTATGAAATGGATTATCTACGTAATCAGGGATATGATGAGGCTACCTTATCTCAATACGAATGGAGATGCCGGAAAGTAAATAAATCTTTTGGCGACTATAGCGGCTCTATCGGATTTAGTTGGATACCATCAGATAGATTTGTTATTAAGATGAATTTAGGCCGATGCTTCCGTCTGCCGGGTCCAAACGAATTGGCATCAAACGGTGTTCATCACGGAGCTTTCCGTCACGAACAGGGAGACGCTTCGCTACGTAGTGAACGCGGATGGCAGACTGATGGTGTCTTTCAGTATGAAGGACGATACATTGACTTTTCGGTAGCACCTTTTTTCAGTCTGTATGACAATTTCATCTATCTGCGCCCAACCGGTATCTGGTCGGCGTTACCTCATGCCGGTCAGATATACAGATACTCCGGTGTAAAGGCAATTCTTTCAGGTGGAGAAATAAATATGAGCGCGACACTATCCGAGAAACTGAATTATAAATTAAGCGGTGAATATGTTTATACATATAATATGGATGATCATACCGCACTGAGTTTTTCTCCACCGGCCACGATGCGTAATACTCTTACATGGAGTGAAAAGCACTGGAGTGTCTATGTTGAAAATCAATGCATTGCTCCACAAAACAGGGTCAGTCATAATGAAGACAGAACAAAAGGCGCAAATTTGTTTCATTTAGGCTGGTTCTGTGATGCTGAGATAGGCAAAGTCAGACTCAAAATAAATCTGACTGTTCAAAATATGTTTGATACTCGATATTTTAATCATCTCTCTTTCTACAGAAAGATTGAAATCCCCGAAGCAGGACGTAATATTCAATTTTCAATTAACTTACCCTTTAACTAAATTATCAAATGAAAAAAATTATTTTGTATACAGCATTAGGTCTTATGACCACAGTTTCTTTTCTTGCCTGCAGTGATGATGCAGATACTACAGGACCGGTAATCGAACTCATCGAGCCGGAAGATGGTGACTCGCTTCTGATAGGAAGCACAAACGGAATCCATTTAGAAATGAATCTGAGTGACAATGGAATGTTGCAATCATATCTGATTGAGATTCACAGCAACTTTGACGGTCACTCACATTCCACGAAAACTACCGAAGAGACTACACCATTCTCTTTTCATAAGTCTTATGATGTTTCAGGACTGAGAAACTGTCATGTTCATCAACATGAGATTATGATCCCATCAGATGCCACTCTTGGAAAATATCATCTTATGGTTTACTGTACCGACAAAGCCGGAAATCAATCTTTCATAGCTACCAATATTGTACTCAGTCATGATGCTAAGGAGCACGAAGACTGATAATAAATAATTTGTAGTAATTCAAAACAACTTCTGAGTCTCAACAAAGAAAGATAGTAAGCCTTCTTTTTTTGTTGAGACTTGTATTTCTTTACCGAGATACTGCTTATCTTTGCCTTATGACACTAAGGGATCAGTTATCTAATCGGTTAGGCAAGACTGAGATTCAACAGTTATGTAGCCGGTGTAAGGGTGTGGAAAATCCCCTTATGGATGAGTTGTATACTCTTATATTTGATGCCGACAAACGGGTTTCAGACAATGCTGCATGGGTGATGACTCATATGAATAATGAAAATCGTCGTTTTCTTCAGTCTCACATTGCCGATCTGATAGCCGAAGCTATGCATACTACCAGTGAATCCAAGTGCCGTCTGTTACTTACACTGCTAAGAAAGCAAAAATTTACAGCCGATTCAATAGATGGTGACTTTTTGGATTTCTGTCTGGCCAACATAATTGAATATTCAAAACCGGTTGGAATCAGAGCCATGTGTTTGCATTTGGCATATGAACAATGTCGTTTCTATCCTGAGCTTTTAGAAGAACTGCGCCTAACCCTCGACTTACTGAACAGTTCCGGGCAACAGGCCGGTATGAGTAGTGCCCGCCGTAACACAATTAAAAAGATAGGGAACCTTCAAAACCATAATCGTAATGAAAAATAAATATGTATTTTTACTTATAGCATTACATCTTTGTTTTTTCTCGCAGATAGTATCTGCCCAACAAAATGATAATATTAATGATGCCGCTGAATATGGCGTACATCTCTCTTTTGACAATAGTATAAAAAGAAACAATTCGGAATGGGAAGGTTGGGGAACCAGCCTCTGCTGGTGGGCTAACCGTATCGGTTACAACGATAAACTTACACGCCAGGCAGCAGATCTTTTTTTCAACCCCGAAACAGGTTTGGGACTAAACATCATGCGTTACAATATTGGTGGAGGCGATGACCCCACTCACAATCACATAACTCGCACTGATTCCGATGTACCGGGATGGATGACTTGGAGCCAGCAGGCGGGAACATATTTGTATAATTATAATGCGGACAAGAATCAGCTAAATGTTCTTAGGGCAGCTGTAAATGCAGCAGGACAGGATGCATATATAGAGGTCTTCTCTAATTCTCCACCTTATTTTATGACAAACAGCGGCTGTTCTACAGGCAACTTCAAAGCCGAAGAGAACAATCTGCGTGATGACTCTTATACAGATTTTGCCGAATACCTGGCTCATGTAACGAATTATATCAGTAAGAGCATGAAACTTAAGGTAAAGAGCATCTCACCCATGAATGAACCCAATACTAACTACTGGCCGGCCCACAACTATAAACAAGAAGGTTG
>CAYOGG010000079.1:0-6408 GCA_964403455.1 uncultured Bacteroidaceae bacterium
AAAATGCGCGGAAAGTATTCTTTTGAAAAGGATGAAAAGTATCAGGATATGGGTTTATACTTTGCACCTTCACAAATGCTTGAAAAGAATCTTGGGAGAAACTATCTGAGAGGTCAGGTTGATGAGGTAGGCCGTATGACTATTGTTTCCAATTACAGCGGATCAAAATATATTCATCATCGTTCGGTTAAGGTTTCTGACGGCAATACATTTGCTCAGTCTCCCGTTTCGGATGATTACTATGAATTTACGGATTTGGGTATTTGTTATGAGAAGTGTAATCTTAAATCTGGCGAATACGGAGGAATTGCTGCATACATAGCACAAAACCGTGATAAGAAATTGAGAGTTACGCTGATTGGAGATAAGAACACAACGGTGGAGATGACTGTCTCGGATCGTAATGCCATCGGTTCTTTGTTTGACCTGTCACAACTGCTTATGACTATAGAGGAACATAAAAAGATTCGTTCCGAGGCTGAGAGAAAATTGGAGTTCGTACGTCATAACATGGATGCTGCCGATTCCGTTTCAGTTACGGATTAGGCTATTTTGTTAGTGAGAACTTCATTGTTATTCCGCAGTCATGCGTTGAAGTGGGGTAGGAAGTTGTCGATACTAAAGGGAAATTACTCTGGAAATCGTAGTAAAAGTTAAGAGTCAGCATTTTACTGTATGTATAGTCGGCAGTGAGAGACATTTTTATGGCTCGGTTGCCGTTTGTGGCTTGAGTACCGTAAGTTTTGATATTTCTGCATAATGAACTCTGATTTCTGTATGATAAATCCATACTCATATTCAGATCATTGCTGACTTTATTATTCCCGGATCCCGATTTTGCGCCGAGAAACTTCAGTTTTGTAATTTTATATCCTGCACCCGCAGTGATATCGTTCGAGCGTGTTTCTACTAACTGAACAGCTGATGTACTGAGATTAATGATGTGTGTCTTGCGCATCTCCAATTTAGCCGTAAGACCATTGTTGAAGGTCATATCAACTCCAATAAGAGGAGCAAACGATTCATTGATTGATACGGCACCTATATTATACATACTGTTCGGTATAGGGTTGCCAGATGTAACATCTTTGATAAATCCCAGACCATTCATGTATTCCATGTAACTGCTGAAGGTGTTGTAGCCACCCATGGAATATACGCTTTTGTAACCATGTCTTATATTGAAACTCTTGAAGTATTTACCCATCTCCGGAATCTTACTCAGGCCTCCGTATGTGATGCTCCAGTTGGGAAGCATGGAGAGTATGGAGGGGAAAAGGTTCAGCATCTTATCTGACAGATCACGTCCCGTATATGCCGACAGAAAGGCAGGTATCAATACATCGGCCGAATATGTGTTTACTCCTCCGTTAGCAGGATCGTATGTCTGCCCGCCCAAGGTGCTTTCCATAGGATATACTGCTCCCTGATATTTTGATTCAACCATCTGTTGAGCCTTATTTATGTTGGTGATGAAACGGTCAAAACTCTTTGAGCTGTAGCCGTTACCGGCTTTCCCACGTTCAAAAGAACTGCCTATTGAGATAACCGTCATGGAGAATGTGCCTGTTTGAGATTCAGGCATTCCACTGTACATATATTGAATGGTACGCGATTTGCTTTTTGTCCAAGCGGAGTTTACATTAATCTTGAAGTCGGTAAATGGTTCCAATACCATTTTTACTTGGAGGTCCTGTCCCGCAGTCGATGCCGCCGAATATGCTACACTGTCATTGTCGAGCAGCCAGTTATTTGATTTTGCCTTATTTATAAAGTCATTTCCGGTCATACCGAATGCAAAACCCAACCCTGGTGCCAGCATACTGCCGTTTGAACGTTGTCCAAGTGTTGAGGCATATGGCATGAATCCCGGTAGAGACATGGAGTAGGTATTTGTATATGTGAATGATGCGGAACGGGCCATCATCAACATACGAGCTGCAAAATCTATTCCGTCGTTAATACCTATTTTTTTAGTGCGGTTTATCTCATTCGGATCCTGAATAATCTTTACCAATACCTGAAGGGTGTCTTTTACCTTTACCGTGATGGTATTGGAGTCAGGCTTTTTGAACTTCAGTTTTACTATCGTGCCGTCTTTTTTTGTGGCGGTCACATTAGGACGCAGAGTATTCTGACCATGTTCAATTGTATATGTGGAGTCCGGGACAAAAGTGAATTCATACTGAAAGCGATTACTCTTCTTTGCAGGAGTATTGTTTCTGATTTTTCCGCTTTTGAATTTCTCATTGACCTTCTGTAAATATTTACTTTTGTTATATAGGTTTTGTATATTCATGCTACCATTCATAGATATTGTACGTTGATTTGAGATTGTATTGCCGTATGAAGTACCGTTAGAGTAGGTCATTCCGCGATTCCATGAGTATTGGGAAGCAAAACCTATATTACTGCTTGTCCAGTCCAAAATAGGGAGTTTGCTTAAAGGAACTTGATATGTGGCATTGAATGTCTGTTGGTAATCCAATGGACGCCCCATCCTCATCAGGCTCATTTTTACCGAGTCTTTCCACAATTTGTAGAGATCCGGGTAGAGATCCTTATTGACTACCATATAAGGCTCTTCTATTTCGGCATTTGTACCGGCAGTAAGATCTATATTAAGTGCTGCCAGCAGATCCCATCTCAAAGAAATGTTTCTGTTCCAGTTGAACTGCTGTGAGAATGTTACAGGGAGTTTTCCAGTTGCGCCATTGTTCTCCAGATCTCTATCCTGTAACTCGTGATAGTTTCTAAGCAGATCGGTATTGAAGGTGAAGTTTTGTGGTACAAAATTAATAGTGGTTTCTTGAAGGATATCCAACCAGCGTGAACGGTATTCTATAAAAGAGAACGGTTTCCAGCCTTCGACACTCGGAGAATAGGAATATGTTAGGCTGGCTTTCCAGTTCTTACTGTTCTCATATTCGATGGTACTATTGCTGTTTTCTTGAATACTCTTTGAATAGCTTATAGAGAAATTGGCAGGGTCATAAGGCATAGGCTTATCACTGCTGATATTGATCTTTGCACCTGAGATGCTGAAATTCTTATGTACGGTTAAGTCACGTGTGATGCTGTTTATAGAGTCGCGTCCACGATTGTCGGAGAACGATTTTTTTACATCCTCCAATTTGAGATCGGTATCATACGGACTATACAATGGTGATACCTGCTCTTTTGTATAGGAGTAGTAAACAGGTATGGATACTTTAGCTTTCTCAGGTAGGAATCGCCCTAAGTTAAAGCTTGTGGTCATGGAGTATTTGTATGAATTGTCCATGCTGCGTTCGCCTATGCTCTGCTCCAAACCTCCGTATCCTGCGGTACTCATTTGTCCGGAAAGATTTATGGAACCGATATCGGACAATTGCATCGTAAGATTACTATGAGCGGCCATACCGCCTTTGCTTTCATAACCTATTAATCTAAGTTCATTTACCCATACTTCAGCTGATTTCCTACCGCGTGAGTTGTTACGAACACCAATCATGATGGCGCGAACATTTCCTATTGAAGGATTTCCCACGACACTTACCTTATTGTCAGGATTGTTGGGATCATATTCGCTGTAAACGTTTGAAGATAATAGTCCCTTGTTTTGTTTGTTGTTACGACTGTTTTTAATATTGGTAAGTACTTCGAAGTCTAAATCCAACATATTTTCTACCGGCCATACTATGCGTCTGTCGCTTTCATTGTCCTTGCTGTAAAATCCGTCAGGCGTAACTTTTAACGGTATCTCATATTCATAATAGTTGCCTGTATAATCTGAACCCAATCTTATGAATACCGATATGTCACCGTCTCCAATACCTACAACATCATCAATCAATGATTCGGCATGAGTGAACATCTGTATGTGTTTGTATTTTCTCAGATCCAATGCACTCTTTTTGTATATACCGCGTGCCTCGCCGGCATCGAGATTGGTTACCTTTATGCTCATAGCCTGCTCATTGTCTTGAATGAGTTGTGTCTGGCTGGGATCAAGTATACGTGTTATACCCGGTGGAATTACATAGTTTACCGGTTTGCGATCTCCGTTTTCTTCGATGTTTACCGATGTGACGGAGAGTTGTCCCGATATTGTAGGTTTATCGTTTGTAACACTTGCTATAGGTTGTTCATAGTTCCTCCATTGGCTAGTCATCAGTTCCATGGTACCGAAGCGTAGATGAGTCTCATCGGTGAAATTGGTCATATAAATACGCATGAAGCGGATGGAACTGAAGTCACGAATCGATCCTACGGTTTTTTCATATTCATCTATCGGTATTCTGAAACAGTACCAGCTTACCGATTCGGTATTACCGTTGCGGAGTTTGACCTTAACATCTCGTTTGTCGCTTATATAATTCTTGCCGACCGTGAGATCGGAAGGACGCAGTGAGATATGATATTGGAAGAATTTCTCATATTCGTCCAACGTATGGTCACTGTTGGCGTCTTCCACATCGGGCGTAGTCTTAGAGGATTGGTCAAAACTCTCTTTAGTATCTTTGCTATTGGGAGAATTACCCTCGGTGCCGTTATATTTCTTATATCGATCCAAAATGGACGTCTTCGCATCATCATAATCGTTACCGCGGAAATAGTGATAGTTATCACCGGCAGGGTCATCATAGAAAGATTTGTATGTATCGGCGGATACTTTGCCTTGTATAGAACTCAGATAGTCTGAATAGGCAGGATAAGTACGTTCTTCTTCAGTAGAAAGACCGTTCAATCCGACATCCTGCAATTTTCTATTATTCGCACTGCTGTTGTCGAAAGCATAAACCAAGCTTGAGACCGTAGGTACCTTGCCCCATACGGTTTCTGCATATTTCTTTTTGTCTCCGTCAACCGGCAGGCCGTTTTCAAAGAATTTTTTTCCATCCGACAGTATATCTTCAGATACCTCACCCAAGTTAATATAAAGATCACCTCCTGCCGAATTAGTGTCATAAATGAAAGGATCCAGCATCCAGAATTCAACATATTCTATGTTAGCCGCTTCGAAATCGGTAGTAGATAAGCTTCTCATTATACCACCCCAGTTGTCGGCAGGATTATTCAAATATCCTTCGGGAGTGATATCCGGATTAAGGTTGTACGGACCTCTTTCTTTCGGATAGTAAGCCAAATTGAGTACGGATAGGGTAGTCGATTCGCTTGAGGTGGATTCCTTGTTAGGAAATAATTCCCGCTCATATACCTCTCTTACGTAGTGATTTGAGAGTTGATCCAGATCACTCTTTATATGTGCCGGAGTGAGAGAGGAATTACGACGTGTAAAGAGAGGATCTATGGTGAACCAGTTCAATAATGCTCTGTGATAGCCGGAGCGTATATTGTTTGATAGGTTATATCCTGTTTGGCCGGTAGGAACGGCAGACAGTGACCATGCAGAAGGACGACTTATGTCAATACCGCTTTCAGCTGCTTCAAAGTCGTCTATATATGATGAGCGACCCTGAACCTTGTCCGAAACATCAGATTTGAGTTTTGCCATTTCTGCAGAGAACTTAATCGATGAAGGTTTTGTGGCGTTGACAAAAGGAAGCAGATCAATGATATTTGTTATTGCCTGGCTTTCGCGTTTCCAGTTGATATTGAGTCCGTACATAGTATTTACCAATGGCTCGTCACCCATGGATACCTTACTTGTCAAAGGACGTTCATTGAGGTGAAGCAGTGTTCCTCCCAATTGCAGATTCTCGTTGAAATCATAGGTCCAGTTCAACCCAGTCATGGTTTTACGCTGCATGCTGTATTCGGTATTGCTCTCCATTTGAACGCTTACTCCGGTACCGGCATCTATGATATTTTGATTGATGATAGTGACGGTTCCCATACTGTAGTCTATAATGTAATCGCTGTTCTCCACAAGTGTGGCACCACCTGCAGTTACAATAACAGATCCTTTTGGAATATTGGAGGAACCCAATTGAATTACACTGTTTGAGGAACCGGAAAATCTTCCTATGAGAAAAAACTTGTCTTTTTCGGCAATACGTTTTGCAATAACCTTAGTGGAGTCGTACAATTCCTGAAATACATATTTGTCCGCAATGGCATCGTCTCCGATTACTTTTCGCAGATGACTTCCGAAGGGTTCTACCACCGGGAATATTATTCTTCCCGTCGAAGATTGTACCGTATATTCTTCGATGTAGTCAAATGCTCCGTTAGAATGTGCAGCCTGTTTTTCATCCAAACGATCCAGATTCATTATTTTTAGTAGGGTACTGTTTTTCAGACCCGGTTCAGGTATATATGTAATACGACTGCCCATATTGTCACTGGCATAGTAAATATCCAGCTTAAACTCTTTTTTGCTCAATGAACCGCTACCTAAAGAATAGATATTTTTCATCATCAAATCCCATGTTCCTGTTCCCGGAGTGTTTGAATTTGATTTAA
>CAYOGG010000080.1:0-4818 GCA_964403455.1 uncultured Bacteroidaceae bacterium
TAAGGAGGTAGTCTAAATGAGATTAAAAGATAAAGTTGCAATCATTACGGGTGGCAGTCGTGGTATAGGATTTGCTACAGCTGATAAATTCTTGAAGGAAGGTGCTTCAGTTGTGTTGGCAGCAAGTTCACAGGAATCAGCAGATGTTGCTGTAGATAAATTAAAAGAAAAATATCCCAATGCAATAGTTGCTGGAATTAGTCCAAATCTGGCAAGCATGGAGTCTGTCAGAAAGGCTTTTAAAGAGGCAACTGAAAAATATGGATGTGTCGACATACTGGTAAATAATGCAGGAATTTCAGAAAATACCTCATTTATGGATTATACAGAGGAGACTTTTGATAAAGTCATTGACCTAAATGTAAAAGGAGTATTTAATACTACTCGTGTAGCAGCAGAATGTATGGTGGCAAGAGGCAAGGGGGTCATTCTCTCAACTTCTTCCATGGTGAGTATTTCGGGACAGCCAAGTGGGGTTGCTTATCCGGCATCGAAGTTTGCAGTAAACGGATTGACTGTATCATTAGCAAGAGAACTAGGACCTAAAGGTATTCGTGTTAATGCTGTTGCACCTGGGATTACAGAAACTGATATGATGAAAGCTGTGCCAAAGGAAGTTATCGAACCTATGATTGAAAGAATTCCATTGCGTCGTCTTGGACAGCCAGAAGATATTGCCAATGCGTTTGTGTTTCTTGCTTCAGATGAGGCGAGTTACATTACAGGTGTTATATTAAGTGTAGATGGTATGGCAAGAAGTTAATTTAATGTGGTATGGTGATGTAATCACGGAAAACAAATGAAATTAAGACTATAATAAAGCTACAAAAAGAAAAAGATAAGGAGGACTGTAAAATGTCTGCTATTAATATCAATAAAAATAATTTTCAGAACGAAGTACTGAATTCCGATAAAACCGTTCTTTTAGATTTTTGGGCATCTTGGTGTGCACCTTGCCGTATGGTAGTACCTATTGTAGAGGAGATTGCAGGTGAGCGTAGGGATATTAAAGTTGGAAAGATTAATGTAGATGAAGAGCCTGAACTGGCAAATAAGTTCAGTATTATGAGCATTCCGACTTTAGTGGTTATGAAGAATGGGAAGATTGTACAGCAGGTTTCAGGGGCGAGACCTAAGAATGCGATTTTAGAAATGCTTTAGGGAGGTGTGCTAATGGGATTTTTTGATTTCTTTAAACAGTCGAATATTAATCAAGGCATAGAAGAATATAAAAGGACTGCTGGTGCAGTTCTGCTGGATGTCCGTACTCCGCAGGAATATCAGGAAGGACATATACCAGAAAGTAAAAATGTGCCGTTGCAGCAACTAGACAATATTGTTTCTGTAGCGAAGAATAAGGATATCCCTCTGTTTGTATACTGTTATTCCGGTTCTCGGAGCCGTCAGGCAACTGGGATGTTGCAACGAATGGGATATTCTAAAGTAAATAATATCGGTGGCATTGCAGCTTACTCAGGAAAGGTGGAAAAATAAGATGAAGGTAATAATCGTAGGAGGTGTAGCAGGAGGAGCTACAGCCGCAGCAAGAATACGCAGACTGGATGAACATGCAGAAATTACTGTGTATGAAAGATCCGGATACATATCCTATGCGAATTGTGGGCTTCCATATTATATTGGAGACGTGATCACAGACCCGGAAGAACTTACACTACAGACACCAGAGAGTTTTTTTAAACGCTTCCGTATTAACATGAAAATTCATCATGAAGTTATCTCAATACATCCCGAATGTAAAACTGTTTCAGTGAAGAATTTAGAAAACGGTGAAATATTTGAAGAAAACTATGATAAGCTAATCCTCTCTCCAGGTGCAAAGCCTACACAGCCGAGACTTCCCGGAGTAGGTATTGATAAACTTTTTACACTTCGTACTGTAGAAGACACTTTTCGGATAAAGGAATATATAAATAAGAATCATCCAAAATCGGCTGTATTGGCAGGTGGCGGTTTTATTGGTCTGGAACTGGCAGAAAATTTGAGGGAGCTTGGCATGGATGTTACGATTGTCCAGCGGCCTAAGCAGCTGATGAACCCTTTTGACCCGGATATGGCATCCATGATCCATAATGAAATGAGAAAGCATGGGATAAAACTGGTACTGGGCTATACAGTAGAAGGATTTAAAGAAAAAGACAACGGAGTGGAGGTTCTGTTGAAAGATAATCCATCCCTTCAGGCTGATATGGTAGTTCTGGCAATCGGAGTCACACCAGACACAGTATTAGCAAAAGAAGCCGGTCTGGAACTTGGCATCAAGGAAAGTATTGTAGTGAATGACAGAATGGAAACCTCTGTACCGGATATTTATGCTGCAGGTGATGCAGTTCAGGTAAAACATTATGTTACGGGTAATGATGCGCTGATTTCTTTGGCAGGACCAGCCAATAAACAGGGCAGAATCATCGCTGATAATATTTGTGGCGGTGATAGTCGTTACCTGGGCAGTCAGGGAAGCTCCGTTATAAAAGTGTTTGATATGACAGCAGCCACTACAGGTATCAATGAAACCAATGCCAAAAAGTCAGGATTAGAGGTAGATACAGTAATTCTTTCTCCTATGAGTCATGCCGGTTACTATCCTGGTGGAAAAGTGATGACCATGAAGGTGGTTTTTGAAAAAGAGAGCTATCGTTTGCTTGGCGCTCAGATTATTGGATATGAAGGAGTTGATAAACGTATTGATGTGCTGGCAACAGCAATTCATGCGGGGCTGAATGCAACCCAGTTGAAAGATCTGGATCTGGCATATGCACCACCTTATTCTTCTGCCAAGGATCCGGTAAACATGGCTGGATTTATGATAGACAATATTGCAAAAGGGACATTAAAGCAATGGCATTTGGAAGATATGGACAAGATTTCTAAAGATAAAGATGTGGTGTTGATAGATGTGAGAACTGTAGGTGAATTCAGCAGGGGGCATATTGATGGATTCAAAAACATACCTGTAGATGAACTGAGAGAACGAATTAGTGAAATTGAGAAAGGAAAGCCTGTGTATCTGATATGCCAGAGTGGTCTGCGCAGTTATATTGCGAGCCGTATTCTGGAAGGAAACGGTTATGAAACGTATAATTTCTCTGGCGGATTTCGCTTCTATGATGCAGTGGTCAATGACCGTGCGCTGATTGAAAGGGCATATGCATGTGGTATGGATTATTAAAAAATAATCACGATATTTTTATAATTTTCTTATAGCATAAAAAGATCCCCCATTTATTAGAATGACTTTCATAATTCTGATAAATGGAGGATTCTTCTTTATATGTTACAGAAAAACAGTTTTATGACCTTTGGAGTGTTTCCAGTCTTTTTGGATCAAGGATTGTGATTTTGCCGCGGGAGAGTTTGACGAGACCCTCGCCTTGAAAGTATCGAAGCATTCGAGTGATAACTTCCCTGTGGGAACCAAGATGATTAGCAATCGTCTCATGAGTGATTTTCAGCTCGTTTGTTCCTTCGATAGAGGCCTCTTCTAAAAGAAATGAAGCAACACGCTTATCCAAACTCTTCCACATGATTTGTTCAATCAGCCACATGACATCAGAAAAACGGGTAGCCATTAACTCATTGGTATAGTTTGCGACAGGAGCAGAATCCTTCATGATGCCCTTATAGATTTCAGCAGGGATGATCCAAAGATCAGTATCTTTTTCTGCTTCAATGGTTACTTCAAATTGAATGGAGCGTATGATACATGAGGCGGATAAAAGACACATATCCATATCGAACAGACGGTAAAGTGTAATCTCTCGTCCTACATTTGAAAGTATGTAAGTTCGAAGCTGCCCGGATTTAACCAGTAATAATCCGGTACAATCCATGTTCCCGTTGTGAATGATTGTTCCTTTTTTCACATGCTGTGTGATCAAATTGTCTGAAATTAGTTTTTTCTGTGCTGTATTTAAGTCATTCCATAGTGGAAAATAATTTTCGAAGCTCATAATAGTTATCTCCTTTATGAACATAGTATACTTGCTTTTTTAAGATGCGTCAATCGAATAATTGACATATGCCATTTATAGAACTATTATATAAGAAAAGCGAGAAAGGAGCAATTTCATGCCGAGACCAGTAAAATGCAGAAAAGTCTGCCATTTCCCAAATGTTTTAGAATTTCTTCCGGCAGATGATACTGAGAAAAAAACGCCCATTGTTCTGACGGTAGATGAGTACGAGACAATCCGTCTTTTGGACAAGAAAGGTTACAGTCAGGAGCAGTGTGCAGAATCTATGCAGATCGCAAGAACGACGGTCCAACGGATTTACGAGATTGCCAGAAAGAAAATAGCAGATGCTCTCATTGATGGACATCCGCTTAAAATTGAGGGTGGGGATTTCATAATCTGTGACGGTCAGAGCAGCGACTGCAGCTTTGGAGGATGTTACAAACAGGAGATTTATCAAAAATATGCAGTAGAAAAAGGAGAAGGTATCATGAGAATAGCAGTAACATATGAAAATGGACAGATTTTCCAACACTTTGGACACACAGAGACATTTAAGATTTACGATGTAGAGGAAGGAAAAGTGCTACATTCAGAAGTAGTAGATACGAATGGAAGCGGACATGGTGCATTGGCAGGAGTTCTTAATGCCTTAAATGCCGATGTTTTGATCTGCGGTGGAATCGGAGGAGGTGCTCAGACCGCATTAGCGGCAGCAGGAATTAAGCTTTTCGGAGGAGTTTCAGGAGATGCAGATAAAGCAGTAGAAGCTTTTATCAATGAAACACTTGAGTATAATCCGGATGTGAAGTGTTCTCACCATGAGCACAACCATGGGGAAGGACAT
>CAYOGG010000080.1:4918-6341 GCA_964403455.1 uncultured Bacteroidaceae bacterium
CATAGCTGTCATTAAGAAGAATAAAAAAATACAACACGAAAGGATGCGTCAAGGTAATGCCAGAATTATCGTGATACATCCTTTTGTATTTGGAATGATTATTTTTCTTTCCCTACTTGTCGAAAGTAATGGATGGAATGTATAATATTGTTAATGATCCAGAGATATTTATTTTGGAAACAGCTTAATCAATTTGGAGGTATAAAATGAAAGCACATAAATATTGGTCAATCGGAGCAATAGTTACAATGGTTGGAACTTTTTATACAGGATATAAAGGGTTAAAAGCAGCACACAAATACTTTGCATTTGGCTCTCTGATATGCATGATTATGGCAGTCTATTCTGGTCATAAAATGATTTCTGGCAATAAGAGGACAAGAAAACAGATGGAATTGAAAGAAGTGGAGAAATAAAATATGTTAGAAGTAGGAAAAAAAGCACCGGATTTTGAATTGCCGGATCAGAATGGAGAAATGCATAAATTAAGCGATTATGCAGGGAAAAAAGTGATCCTATATTTTTATCCAAAGGATAATACACCAGGATGTACGAAGCAGGCATGTGGCTTTTCTGAGCGTTATCCACAGTTTACTGAGAAGGGCGCTGTTATTCTCGGAGTAAGCAAGGACTCTGTAGCGTCTCACAAGAGATTTGAAGAAAAATACGGACTGGCATTTACGCTATTAGCAGACCCGGATCGTAAAGTTATTGAAGCATATGATGTCTGGAAAGAAAAGAAAAATTATGGAAAAGTATCTATGGGTGTAGTAAGAACTACATATCTTATTGATGAGCAGGGAATCATTATAAAGGCAAATGATAAAGTCAAGGCGGCAGATGATCCTGAAAATATGCTTAAGGAATTGGCATAATGAAGATTATTTTATCACCTGCAAAAAAGATGATTGTAGATACCGATAACTTAGCACCGGTTGAACTGCCTGTCTATATTGATAAGACAGCAGAAGTATTAAACTGGATGAAAAGCAAATCAAAAGAAGAACTGAAAGCTATCTGGAAATGTAATGACAAGATTGCAGAGCAGAACTTTAACAGATTGGAAAATATGGATCTTTATAACAGGCTTACTCCGGCTGTTTTAGCATATGAAGGGATTGCATTTCAATATATGGCACCATCTGTGTTTGAAATCCAGCAGTTTGAGTATTTGCAAAATCATTTAAGAATCTTGTCTGCGTTTTATGGCATTTTAAAACCAATGGATGGTGTGACTCCTTATCGTCTTGAAATGCAGGCAAAGGTTGGAATTGGAGATGCAAAAAATCTGTATGAGTACTGGGGAGAATTGTTATACCGCTCAGTAATCGATGACAGTAGGATTATCATTAATCTTGCATCAAAAGAATACTCAAAATGTATAGAAAAGTATCTGACATCACAGGACAGATATATTACGATT
>CAYOGG010000081.1:0-6250 GCA_964403455.1 uncultured Bacteroidaceae bacterium
GCTGCTTTGTAAGCAGCTATGCTTCCGGTGATGCCGAGAACAATATGTTTGCCGTTAAGAGCGTTGTCCATACCTCTGCGTATTATGAGAATCAGCTATATTTTAATTTCAATCTTGTGAGAACTTGTTTCGTATTGAGTGAAAAGTCTCCCTGAAGTATCCATGAATAGTATCCGGGGTCACGTTTAAAGACGGTCTTTACGGGTATATCTTTGTACTTACCGAAATTGAATATCTCTTCGCCTTTATCGTTTTTGATGACACGTCCGGCGAAGTCCACATTTTTGGTGAAACTGGAGAACTCGGATAACCAAGTTGTATCGTTCTTGAGTTCAGGATAACGGTCCAACTGTGCCATAAGTACTTCATAAGTAGCACGAGTATCACCTTCTGCACTATGTGCTTCAGTCAACTCTTTATGACAGTAGAACTTATAGGCTGCGGTAAGAGTACGTTGCTCCATCTTATGGAAAATAACCTGAACATCGATAAGCTTATGTTTACTTAAGTCGATACTGACATCGGCTCTGAGAAATTCTTCGGCTAAAAGCGGTACATCGAAACGGTTTGAGTTGAAACCTGCTATATCGGCGCCTTCAAAATCACGAGCCAATTCTTTGGCTACTTCTTTAAAGGTGGGACAGAGGGCTACATCCTCATCGTGTATACCGTGAATCAATGTAGACTCTTCAGGTATATGCATTTCCGGATTGATACGCATGGAACGACTTGACTCGTTACCATTCGGGAATACTTTCAAAAAGCAGATTTCTATTATTCTGTCTGTTGTTATGTTCGTTCCTGTTGTTTCCAGGTCAAAGAACACTATCGGATTTGTAAGATTTAGTTTCATCAGTCGTTAAGAACCATTGGCATAAGAAGCATTAATAAACTCTCAGATTCATCTTGTTCGTTAGGAACGACAATACCTGCACGTGAAGGGTCTGCCAATTTGAATGTAATCTCCTGACCGGGCATATTGTTTAATATCTCAATAAGGAAACCCGCTTTGAAGCCAATGCTCATGGCAGCACCGCTATATTGACATTCTAATGCTTCGTTGGCGGAAGTTGAGTAATCTATATCTTTTGTGGAGATAAATAGTTGATTCTCTTGAAGACGGAGTTTTATCAATCCGCTGCTAGCGGGAGAGAAGACAGAGACACGTCTTAGAGCATTAATCATGGTCTGTCTGTCAATAGTGAGACAATGCGGGTTATTTTGAGGAATTACGGCATTGTAGTTAGGATAACGACCGTCTATCAGACGGCAGACCATGCTGAATTCAGGAAGAGAGAATTTTGCAATACGGTTGTCGAACTCTATTGTGACAACTGTATTATCTTTTTCCATTAATGATCTGAAAAGAGAGGCAGGTTTCTTAGGTAGGATAAAAGATGCTTTTGATTCGACATTGACCGTGTTGTTCTTGCAACAAACTAATTTATGACCATCTGAAGCTACGAATGTGGCTCCTTCTGTTGTCAGATCGAATAATATACCATTCATGACCGGACGAAGCTCGTCATCGGCAGTAGCGAATACTGTACGTGACAATTCATCTGCCAGGATAGTAGAACCTATTTCGATTTTTGAAGCATCTTCGGACAAAACTGCAGGAGTAGGGTATTCGTCGGGATTATGTCCTACCATGTTGTATTCGCCGTTCTGATATTTGACCACGGTAGCAAAGTTGTTATCGTCTATGGAGAATGAAAGCGGCTGCTCGGGAATGGCTTTTAGTGCTTCAAGCAGTGTCTTTGCAGGAAATGCGATTCTTGTATTTTCATCTCCTTCCAGAATCTCTATTATTGCTTCTAATGTTGTATCGTTATCAGCAGCTGTGACAATGAGTTTACCTCCTTCTATACGAAACAAGAAGTCTTCCAATATAGGGAAGATGGGTTTTGGATTAATAACTCGACTGATAGCCTGCAAGCGATTAGTAAGAGCAGTACTCGATACTTTAAAATTCATATTGTTATTCTTTTATTATTTGACAAAAAATTAAATAGCTTATTATGCAGCACCATTACAAAGGTAGTGAGAGAAACTCAATTTCTCAAAATATATTTGCTCAAAAATTAGATGGGTAGATGGATAAAATGTATTTTCGCAGAAATATTTTAATCAAAGAAAAAGTTATGGATATTACAGGTCGTATTATTGTTGCACTTGAGCCGAGGTCCGGTACATCTAAGGCATCCGGAAATCCTTGGAAGATGCAGGAATTCGTTTTGGAAACTATCAATGAGCAATATCCCCATAAGATGATGTTCAGTGTGTTCGGCGAAGATAAACTTCAACAGGCTGCGATAAATATCGGCGATGAGGTTACTGTAAGTTTTGATGTTAATGCGCGTGAATATAACGGTCGTTGGTATAACGATATAAGAGCTTGGCGTGTGAGTCATGAGGTGGCAGGTAATGTTCAGTCTAATGGAGTTCCTAATTATCAGGCTCCTAATATGGATGCATTTGCACCATCAAATGAAAAGGATGATCTGCCTTTCTAATTGATTAATAATTCAAAAAAAAATGACTGCAAACGCAGCCATTTTTTTTATAATATTCTATTTTAAGAATTCATACTCATAAGGAACTCTTGATTGTCTTTTGTATGCTCAAGTCTTCCCTTGACAAATTCCATAGCTTCAATTGGATTCATATCGGCCAGGTATTTGCGTAGTATCCACATTCTGTCGAGGGTGGTCTTGTCAAGCAATAAGTCGTCACGGCGTGTGCTGGAGGCAACGATATTGACAGCCGGGAAGATACGTTTGTTACTCAGGTTTCTATCAAGCTGGAGCTCCATATTGCCGGTACCTTTGAACTCTTCGAAGATGACTTCGTCCATCTTTGAACCGGTGTCGATAAGGGCTGTAGCGATGATTGTGAGTGAACCGCCATTTTCGATGTTTCTGGCTGCACCGAAGAAGCGTTTAGGCTTATGCAGTGCATTGGCGTCAACACCACCTGAGAGTACCTTGCCTGAAGCAGGAGATACGGTGTTGTAGGCGCGGGCCAAACGGGTGATGGAATCCAGGAATATTACTACGTCATGTCCGCACTCAACCATTCTCTTTGCCTTTTCTATTACGATGCTGGCTATTTTTACGTGACGTTCTGCAGGTTCATCAAATGTTGAAGCTATAACTTCGGCATTTACACTGCGAGCCATGTCTGTTACTTCCTCAGGACGTTCGTCAATCAGAAGCATTATCATATAGACTTCAGGATGATTTTCAGCGATGGCATTGGCTATATCTTTCAGCAATATTGTCTTACCTGTCTTCGGCTGAGCAACAATCAATCCTCTTTGCCCTTTTCCGATAGGAGAGAATAGATCGACGATTCTAGTCGACATATTATCATTCTTTCCATTACAGAGGATAAATTTCTCTTCAGGGAAAAGAGGGGTGAGGTGGTCGAATGGGACTCTGTCACGAGCAATAGAAGGTTGGAGGCCGTTGATCTTATTGACTTTTACCAAGGGGAAATATTTCTCACCTTCACGTGGTGGACGAATGACTCCCTCTACTACATCTCCGGTTTTTAGACCGAATAACTTTATTTGAGATTGTGATACGTAGATATCGTCAGGTGATGCTAAGTAATTATAGTCTGAAGAACGAAGGAAACCGTAGTTGTCAGGCATGATTTCGAGTACGCCTTCACCTTTTAATATTTCACCGAAATCGTAGTTACGTTCTTCCTGACGACGGTTTTGATCATTGAAGTTTCTTCCGTAATTGTCTTGACGAGTAAAATTCTGCTGCTGACCCTGTTTCTTTACTATTTGACGAGGATTCACTTGTTCGACAAGTTGAGGAAGGGGTGAGCCCATCTCTTCTTGCTTTTCTACAGTCTGAGTATTATTTTCTTCAGTCGTTATATCTTGTTGTTCTTCAATTTGCTGATTGAGATTTGTTTCTGTCTCAGTTTTCGTGGAAACGGCAGTTATGATAGGCTGATCATCTACAACCTCTTCGTTTTGAACAAACTCTGTACTGCGAATATCATCGTCTATTTCCGGCAAAATTGCGTTACTGATGTTCGATTTTGGATTATATGCCTTGCGAGGACGTCCTCTATGGCGTTTAGCTTCATTGGACTCGTTTGACTGAGTGGATTGTTCGCTTACTGCCGGTTTCTCAACTATATCGATAGGTTTGTTTTGTATTTGAACGGGATTGGATTGATCATTAGCCGGTTTTACAGATTGATTCTGATTTTGACTCGGCCTTTGGTTATTTGCCTGTTGGTTATTATTGTTGTTGTTTTGCTGATTGCGATAATCGAATCTATTCTGTGTTCTATTGTTGTCGCTTTTTAAGGAAGGATTATTCAGCTTGTTGTTGTCCGGATTTGTAGGTTTCCGATCGTTATTATTCTGAATATTTTGAACGGGTTTTGTCTGATTCTGAGAATCTGTTTCTTTTTTGGGATTCTCGGTTGCGACTAACTGCGGTTTGTTTGAAGGATTTTGAATAGGAAAATCCTTTTTGGGCCTTCCTCTTTTTCTGGAATCATTGTTCCTGTTGTTTTCTTTTGATTCGCCGTTATTAGCAGGAATGTTTGAAGCCGAAATAGCCTGTTCGTCGAGAATAGCATAAATTAATTTATCCCGGTTTAGAGACTTTGCGTCTTTAATACCCATATCCGTAGCAATAGTGCGAAGTTCATCTTGATCTTTCTCTCTTAGCTGTAAAATGTTGTACATCGGTAATTGTATTTTTCATCAACGTCAAAATACGACGAATGCCGCAATAGGTATGACGATGATGAATTGAAAAAAAATAGTTTGATTTTGTGGGAAGAATGACTGGAATAGTCTATTTCCTTTTATGCGACAAAGATATAAAAAAAATAAATATAAAGAATTGTTATTTGAATTATTTTTTCTTTAGAGAATTATTTATCTCATCTATATAATCGAGAATAGTATCTCTGCCTGTTCTTTTTTCCGATGAAGAGATAAAGTGAGGAGGCAATTCTTCCCATTCCTCGGAAAGGGTGTTCATGAATGTTGTGACATTGTTTATGACACGCGTTTTACTGAGTTTGTCTGCTTTAGTGAAAATAATGGCAAAAGGAATGTTGTTTTCGCCAAGCCATGAGATGAATTCCAAATCAATTTTTTGGGGTTCCAACCTGCTGTCGATAAGAACGAAAAGTAATGTCAACTGCTCTCTTTCCAAAACATAGTCGTTTATTATGCATGTCAGTTCTTCTTGTTGTTTTTTTCCGCGACTGGCATATCCGTAACCGGGCAGATCTACCAGGTGCCAATCATTATTGATAAGAAAATGATTTATAAGAAGTGTCTTTCCGGGTGTGGCAGATGTCATAGCCAATCCTTTTTGTGCTGTCAACATATTGATCAGGCTGGATTTTCCAACATTTGAGCGACCAATAAAAGCGTATTCGGGTAATTCGCTTTGAGGACATTTTTCAACTTTCGTGTTACTGATTACAAAGACGGCACTCTTGATATTCATTTTCTTATTGTTGTTGATTGTTTGACTGTGCAAAGGTATTGATTTGTAAGGAGAATAAAAAATCTTTGGCTGACACCCGGGATAAGATGCGCCTAAAGTCAAAGTAAAGAAAAAATAATCGGGCTTTATTTTTTGTAATCTCAGTTTGTAGTAACTTTGAGACCTACAAGTAAGAATGATATGATTCAACATTATCCATCTGTTGTATTGGAAAGGGCGGTTGATGAGTTTGCTTCATTACCCGGTATTGGGAGAAAGACTGCATTGAGGCTTGTCTTGCACCTGCTTTCAAGACCGAATGATGAGGTAGAGGCTTTCGGTAGCGTGTTTTCCACATTGAAGACGGATATCCATTATTGCAGGGTCTGCCATAATATTTCAGATGTCGATGTGTGCGCGATCTGTGCCGATACGAAACGCGATGCCGGCAAGATATGTGTTGTGGAGAATGTACAGGATGTGATGGCTATTGAGAATACGATGCAGTATAACGGTCTATACCATGTGCTCGGCGGAGTGATTTCACCAATGGATGGAGTAGGGCCTTTGGATTTACAGATTGCGAGTCTGGTGGAGCGTGTGTCCGCCGGAGGAGTTAGTGAAGTGATATTTGCACTGAGTCCGACGATGGAAGGCGATACTACAAACTTCTTTATATCGAGGAAGTTGACGGCGACCGGAGTGAAACTGAGTTTGATAGCTCGTGGAGTTGCTGTGGGAAATAATTTGGAGTATGCCGATGAGGTTTC
>CAYOGG010000082.1:0-6155 GCA_964403455.1 uncultured Bacteroidaceae bacterium
CCTCTATTAATACGATTTTGGTAGGCTTCGTAACCTCTATTAATACGATTTTGGTAGGCTTCGTAACCTCTATTAATACGATTTTGGTGGGCTTCGTAACCCCAACAGAAAGCATACACTTTCTTACTTATATTATAACCAGTCTGCGCAAAAATACAAGATTGACTTTTATATAAATATATGCTAAAATATTTTATTTGACATTAGCATTATCGTAATTTTATAATAATTATATTACCACTTTTTAATAAAAATTACAAAAAATATGGCACCGTAGGAATGCGCTCTTTCCCACGGTGCCATATCTGTTTTTATATTACTTGAACATCTCTACGATGGCATTAAGCAATGCATATGCCTCTTCCTTGTAGACATCATTAAACTGATTCTTGTATCCAGTAATGGAATTAACATCAAAGTTTGCAAGTCCGTCTTTCAAGATGCTTTCTGCCTCCTGGCGGACTCTGTTAGCAGGTCCATGTGTAAGTCTCATCTTTCCATAGAACTCCTCTCCCTTAACTCCCGTATGAAGTAAAAGTACAGCATAACCAATCTTAGGTGACTTCTCGATAACTGACGATACCAACTCAACAAATGTAGCAACTGTCTCATTTGTATCTTCCTGCTCCATTAACAGATCCTCTGCTGATGGTGCGCTTGCAAGTGCCATACCATACTCATCCTCAAGCATATCCATAGATACGGAATTGGAAATACTATAATGCCCAAGAGCCTCATTCTGAACAAGATTAAATGCTGACTTTGCTCTCTTTGCCCACTCCTGTGGAACCGCCTTATAGATAACCTTGAAATACTGTCCAGCAGTCTCAATTGTTCTGATGCACTCTGGATTAACCACCTTTTCTGCCTCAAGTTCTGTGTACTCAAAAGGAACCATTACCTCGTTAGGTTTGATTGCCTCGCCATTAAAGTTACGTGTGAATGTTGTAGAATTATTTACTCTCATTGTCTTGTCTCCTTTTCTGACCTGTGCAGGTCGAAAAGCAGAAAGACTTTGAGTTCCCTAGCCGGAAATTGAGCGCACTTGACTAGGGATACTTTTATCACCCATCTGCACTCGACCTCACGGCCTCTGCAAATTTAATTGGTAATAATATGTATCCAAGCCTTCGGACGTCACTCCGGCCATGTAATACCGATTTTTCTTCGTTACAGATAGCACCATTGGCCATCTGCAGAAGTTTGCCTGAAAGAGCAGCTGCATTTGCAGCATCAATCTCTTCATAGGAAACAAATAGGGCCGGTGCTTATAGAAGTACCGACCCATCAAGCCTGAAAAAGGGCATAAGGAAATAAGGGTACCTCTATCGCACCTTTCACAGGTTGTCCCGTGATTGATGCCGATATCTGTATCCCAATGCCCTTATAGCTAATCAGGCCTTGTGATATTTAATATTTGAGTGTCTGCCACTCAGTTTGATACACAATGATTTATATATCAAAATCAATGTCAGATCATTTTGAGATGAACCAAAAATATGTATAAACGAGCATTTCTTTGCGAACGCATAATTTGTTCACGGGATTGTGTAGAATTATGCAAATTTTCTGATATAATAGTAAATAGACAAATTCCCACAGACCCATCGAACTTATGCAAGCACCTTGTTGCTTGTTTTTTACACTTACGAGTATAGACTATTGGTTTGGTAGAACCTGGTAGTGCAGGGTAGTCTTCGGTAGTCTTGGGTTGAAATGAAGAAAGAGGTGAATTATGGAATTCACAGAATTTGCAGAAATACTAAAACCCATCATCGGTGGTTCATATAGCACTCATGTTTTTACTAGAACACTTTTTGAAACAATCATTACCGAAGATGGTTTATTACAAATTGAAGATATAAGCGAAAACACATTTAAGGCTTATTACAATGGTAAAACACAAGTTACTAAAATAGCCCAGCGTGTACTACCACATATAGAACCAGAACAGTTCATTTCATATTTGGATGATTTCCCAGAAGCAACAACTCAAAGATTGTGCGATGCTTTCCAACCTTATATAGATGACATTGACCTATATAATGCCTCACAAAAAATTGCGTACCTGTTTGAAGAAATACTTACAGTTGCTGCTTCACGAAAAAGAAAAAGCACTCCGAAGAGTGCTGATAAAACCCCGCATGATATTTTTGAAGAAAAGATACTGGCATCTGGACAGGCAGTAGCCGATGCGTGGGGTAAAGCAGTAAGCAACCTGTTAAATGGATTAGAGGGCAACAATGCTACCGGAACAACAAGTGTCTCACTTCCAGAAGTACAGGAAGATGAATCCCCCTATTCTTCTGAAGACAATTTACTGCTTGAAGAATTCACAGCAGATTATGACGAAATCATGGTTACTCTCATTGGAGAAAACTATGCTACATCATTAATCGACATGACTCTGCCATGTAAAATAAAAGACTTGTACGAAACTAAATGGATGTCAAAAGCAGATACATTTTCTGATCCATCTTTAAAATCGTATATTTTTGGTTTACTTGGCGAATTAAACAATATAAGCAACAGTTTTTTAGTCAGTGGCTCTGCGACTCCTTTTTTAGGAAGTTCCAGAACCAAAATACGCAATTTGTATGTAAAGCTTCATCCCGACAAGTTTGCCGGAACATTTCCGTATGATGCATTTATCGATGATTGGGATGATGGAGAATATTATTAATCGGAAAGGAGGATGTTGATGCCATCGATTGATGAATCCATCCGTAAAATAGACAACGTCATATGTAGACATTTAGATGAAATAGAAAACAATTCTCGTGGTGCTATTTCTCAGGACATTTTAGAGCAGCTGACAAAGTTCGTAAATCACATCATGCTCAAGTTTTATGCCAACGGCAGAGAAATACCTATCACTGCCGAAAACATAGCAAAGGCCACAGAGTTTGCACAGATAAACAGTGAACTATACACTTTATATAAATTCCATAATTACCTAGAAGTAGTCACCACACAATATACATTGGATGAAGACGGTTCCGAACGATTAATGCTTAAGTATTACCAATACCTGCTAGAAGCGAAGAATCTTATCTGGCACTACTTTGGTATTGAGGTACTACATAATTTAGAGAAGTTCCCTCTTCATTTAGATGACACCTTACAGGAATACTATAAAAAGATTTCTGAAAAAATAGAACGATATCCTGTGGAGTTCAAAGCCGATAAAAATGATAAATACTATGTTCAGAAAATCAAACCACTGTTTGTAAACAGACACATATATTATGAAATCACATTTACACCAATAGATGATAGAAAAAACAAATCCAAATCTAACAGAGTAATTGCTTTTACCAAGCTTCCAATCAAAAGCAATTACGCATCAAAGTTTCATCTCATACATGAAACTATTGAGATATTAGGAAAAACAATGCCTATCATCATTATTGACGGCTGGGAGGTATCCATTCGTGACTGTGAATTCCAAAATTTTATCAAACTGATAAAAGGCGAGAAAAAAAGAGTACCATATCCAGAGCAACGCCTAATCTGCGAGTTCCTTACTAGAACAAGGTACACCTTGACTGCTCTGATGGACTTCCCAGATAACGCCTATGATAGGATTACTCTCGAATGGAAAAACAACCTTAAATCTACGGTGTTTATTCCAATTTTAGATGAATGTAGAAAGCTTATACGAAAAGGCCAAAATGGTAAAAACGTGCTACGATATCTGCTTTACAACATGAACAACGTTATTATTAAAGGCCAATATTCGGACGGATACTATAGCAAATACTATGAAGAATGGATACACGCCGGAAACAGCCACCTTTCAAATTTGTACTTATCAAACGGTTGCAGGCAGTTTGATTCTTTACCATTTAACAGATCTCCTGTTGGTCATAATCCAAAATTAAGTGCCGTTTTTGATTGTATTCCATGTAAAGACAAACGCCCGGAATTGTTCGCAAGATTTATAAGAAATAACACTGAAGGTAGAGGACAGCTCTTTACTGATGTTGATGAACTAGGTAATTTCCCTGATTACCCAAGACTTATCGAACAGTATAACGATAGCCTTTATTCGGGACACAGACCTGAAAGTGATTTGATGCTTGAACACAATCAAGTATTTATAAACGATTACAAACTTGATACCTGCAAAGTAATTGAGAGATTACAAGAGTTAGCAGAAGCAGGTATCGAGAACTACAGTGCCGATGTTGAATTTTGGCTGCTGTTCGATGATTACGAAATTGACTGCGATGAAAAGAAAGACATCATCACCCGTATATTTTCGGAATCAAAAGTTGGTGTGATATATGGTTCTGCAGGTGTAGGTAAATCCACACTAATAAATCATGTTTCTCACTACTTGAAAGACGAAGCTAAATTATACCTTACACAAACAAATCCAGCCAAAGAGAACCTGATGCGAAAGATTGATGCTGAAAATACTACTTTTTCAACAATTGAAAGTTTTAAGCGACAAGGCTTTTCTACTGAATATAAATTATTGGTTATCGATGAGTGTAGTACCGTAAGCAATAAAGATATGGTCGAGGTTCTTCAAAAGGCAAAATTTGAAATGCTTTTACTAGTTGGAGATACTTATCAGATTGATGCTATTCAGTTTGGAAACTGGTTCTCGGTACTAAAATCATTTTTACCAGAAAGTGCTGTATTTGAACTTACCCAGCCTCATCGAACCAAGGATGAACGACTACTTGAACTATGGGATAAGGTTAGACAAATGGATGATACTGCAAAGGAAGTCATCGAGCGAGAAAGTTATTCCTTAAAAGTGGATGAAACCCTACTCTCTTCACTTGACCCTGGCGAGGCTATCCTCTGTCTGAATTATGACGGTTTATACGGAATTAACAACATCAATCGATTCTTACAGGAAAGTAATCCTAACCCTGCAGTTCAATGGGACATTCAACAATACAAAGTCGGAGATCCGATTCTCTTCCTTGATTCAGATAGGTTCTTCCCTATCATACACAACAACATGAAGGGAATCATAAAAGGAATTGAAATCCTAAATCCAGATACTCATGAAGAACGCATTCAGTTTGATGTTGAGATACCCAAGGTGGTGGATGAAAGTGATCTCTGGCGTATTAATCTCGAACTACTTGAATGTTGGGAAAGCGAAGAAAAATCGTTAGTCAGATTTTGCGTACACAAATTAAAGAGTGCTGATGAAGATGGAGATGAAAGTATTTCACTCACTGTTGTACCATTCCAGATTGCTTACGCAGTATCCATTCATAAAGCGCAAGGTCTTGAATACGACTCTGTAAAGATAGTTATTACTGACGAAGTTGAGGAACTTGTGACACACAATATCTTCTACACTGCTATCACGAGAGCCAGGGAAAGATTGAAAATCTACTGGACTCCAGAGGTTGAAGAAAAGGTTATCAATCGAATCAGACCACGAGATATCAGTAAAGATGTAGAACTCTTGAAAAACTATCTCACAGAAAAACAGCAAGAAGAATCTTTTGATTTTTGGTTGTAAAGCAAGGAGGTTGATTATGCGAATCAGTTACAATAAATTATGGAAAATGTTAATAGACAAAGAAATGAACAGAAATGACCTTAAGGAGGCTGCCGGAATTAGTGCAGCTTCCATTGCCAAACTCGGTAAAGGTGCCAACATCACAACAGATGTTCTTCTCAAAATCTGCGAAGCTATGGATTGTAGGTTAGAAGACATCATGGAAACAATAAAGGATTGAGACAATGAAAATTAAGACTTTTTTAGATTTATGCTCTGGTATCGGTGGTGGACGTCTTGACATAGAAAAAGCTGGACTCAAGAGCATAGGGTATTCAGATACAAGCAAACTGGCTGTTTGTACTTATACATTATAGCCGATAAGCATTGAAAAGCCGCCGTTATAGTTTTATCCATAGTGTTTCCACAACCTATGCCTTTAACCATAGTGTTTCTACAACCTACCCCTTTAACAATAGTGTATTCACAACCTACCCCTATATCAAAAGTGTAGCCACAACCCTACCATTTTCAGCCTTTCGATAGGTTTCCACCGACAAGAAAAAGAAAGACCAAAAGCAGCACTCAAAAATGCTACCTTTGGTCTTAAAACCCTTTATTTCAAGCCTTTTGACGGCTATCCCTATTTTACCTTTGACATCAACACGACTGTCTCCAC
>CAYOGG010000083.1:0-6047 GCA_964403455.1 uncultured Bacteroidaceae bacterium
AATCACACTTTGGACATAACAATGTGTTACATGGTACTCCACATTCATGCTCTACTGCATATCCGCAAGATGGACATACACAAATATCTACTGTATTTTCAAGGGAGCCTGTTCTAAAAGGACCTTTGCCATGACGATTATTTCTACCAAACATTTCTTCTCAATTTTAATTGTTAGCTCTGATTATTATTTCACAATAATACTAAAAACGAATATTGAATTTATACATTAGTCTATACACAAACTTTGCCATTGATTTAATACTTATCCAAGTTTTAATCATAAAACATTGTATTTCAATAAATTAAAGCTTTAAAATATTGATTTGACTAATACTTTTATTGGGGCTAATAATAGTTGTATGATGCAAATATAATGAACATTTGTTCATTATAACTTATTTTAAAGTTTATTTTTCATAACAATACTTCGTTATTAAATTAAATAAATCAATAATATGATCTATGCGGCAATCACCGCAAACTTAATGAGTTCTTTGAAAAGTCTGTCATTTAAATTACGGTTCGGTCTAATACCAGACACATCAATAAATCTTTCTAGCAGAAAAAGCATTGTGTATCATTGTTTTAATTGATGCTATGGAAAATGGTTTTCCTATTTTTATTGCATATGCTTTAGCTAGATTGATTGATGTAAGATATTTATGGCGATTGCCGGTAAGGACATCTTTCGAGAGTTCACAATTAAACCCCATCCAATCAAAATGCTTTGAATAATTTTGTCTGAAGCGTTGCTCTGAAGATGAGGAATATCTTCCTAACTGAAGAAAATTTATTCTTTTTGGAATAACTATGTACAGCAAAAGTGTCTCAATCATAAATTCCTGGAATCTTTTATTTAACTTTGTTGAACTTCTTAAAAGAATATCTTTACAGATACACATATATTGGTTAAGGACGTTTGATTTCACGGTATACTTTAATGTGGTAGTGTACTTAAAGTTACTAATAATCAACGATTAAACCAATTGTTTTAATGATTATTCTTGATCTATATCATTGTAATTCAAACTCTTATTATAAAATTTAACGAACTATAGTAAAAGATAAGATAAATATATAATGTATTAAGGTACAATAGTAAATTATCGTGATTTTGAGTAGTTATTTATTCTTTTTACTTACTTTAAATAAATTACGTTTATCGTATCATCACTTTCTATTGGGAATCTTAATGGATAGCAACATTTTTAATGTTAAAATAAATTAATCAATTTGATTAATTAAAGTATCTTCGTAGTTTTGCGAACAACAAACATAAAGGGTGATAGAAATGATGAAAAAGAGGTATTCAGAAGAACAGGAGAAGATAGCCCGCTTAGCTAAAGCGATGGGGCATCCGGCACGTATAGCCATACTTCAGTTCTTGGCATCTCAGGAATGTTGCTTTTTCGGTGATATTCATGAGGAACTCCCCATTGCAAAGGCTACGGTATCGCAGCATCTGAAAGAGTTGAAAGAAGCCGGACTTATTCAGGGGGAAATTGAAACGCCGAAAGTAAAATACTGTATCAACAAAGAAAACTGGGAAACAGCAAAAAAGATGTTTGCAGATTTCCTTGGACAATCTATATGCAAGAAAGAGGGCTGCTGTAAGTAGGCTCTTTTTTTTGAGAAATAAGTTCGTAGTTTTGCGAATAACTAACAATAAAAAATAGAAAGACATGAAAAAGATTTTATTCTTAATTGCTGTATGCTTCGCCTTTATCTCTTGCAACATGAACGCAAAGAACGGAACTGAAGCACAGACTAAAAAAGAAGTGACAGTAAAGGACCATGTGAAAGTATTGTATTTTCATGGGAAGCAGCGTTGCGCAACCTGTATGGCTATCGAAAGCAATACAAAAGCTGCAATGAAAGAGAACTTTGCTGAACAGATAAAAAAAGGTGAGGTCGTTTTTAAAGTAATAGACATCAGCAAGAAGGAAAATGAGAAAATAGCTGAAAAGTATGAGGTAACATGGTCATCTCTGTTTGTCGTTAAATATAAGAACGGACAGGAAACATACGAGAATATGACAGAATTTGCTTTCGGTAATGCCCGAAAATCACCGGATGTATTCAAGGCAGGTGTGGTAAAATCTGTAAATGAAATGCTGAAATAATAGAAAAGGTTATGGATTGGTTACAGACATTGCTGGATAACAGCTCTACCCCAGTACTTACGGCATTTTTGCTCGGACTGCTGACAGCTCTTTCACCTTGTCCGCTTGCAACAAACATAGCGGCTATCGGATTTATTGGGAAAGACATTGAAAACAGGAAGCGCATTTTCCGAAACGGTCTGCTCTATACGTTGGGACGTATCATTTCATACACCCTGCTCGGAGTGGTACTGATTATGATTCTGAAAGAAGGATCCAGCATGTTCGGCATACAGAAGACCATCGGGACATGGGGTGAACTCGTTCTTGGTCCGCTTCTGCTTTTGATAGGTCTGTTCATGCTATTTGGCGACAAACTTAACCTCCCGAAGTTTGGATTCAGCGGGAATGCGGAAGGTCTCGCCAGAAAAGGCGGATGGGGTGCTCTGATGATTGGAATACTGTTTGCCGTGGCTTTCTGTCCGACAAGCGGTGTGTTCTATTTCGGTATGTTGATACCGATGTCTGCCACAGCGACAGCTGGGTATCTTCTGCCCGTGGTATTCGCCATTGCCACAGCCATACCTGTACTTGCCGTTGCATGGATTCTTGCTTTCAGTGTACAGCAGATGGGAAGTTTCTACGGCAAGATGCAGAAAGTGCAGAAATGGATGAATCTTATCGTTGGTGTGGTATTTATCGTCATCGGAATCTATTATTGCTGGATGATGTATCTATAAAACGGAATTGGTAACAAACAAAATATTTACGAATATGGAAATTAAAGTATTGGGCCCCGGTTGTTCCAAATGTAAATCAACCTATAATATAATTGAGAAGGTACTGAAAGAAAACAACATCCATGCAAAACTGACCAAGGTGGACGACATTATGGAAATGATGAACTACAACATCATGACCACACCTGCCGTTGTCATTGACGAAGTGTTGAAGATGAAAGGACAGGTACCAACAGAAAGTGACGTAAAGAAACTTTTGGGTATCTGATAAACAGAATTATTTAACCATGAGCGGCAGAGACAACTGTTATGGAATCTGCCGCTTTTTTAATAATAACATTGTTCGTGTTTAGACGAATTAATAAAATATACATCTATGATACAGGAATTTGCAGACTGGCTTGTTTACGGGCTGTTCGGACTGAGCGCCGACACTCCGATAGGAGTTGCCGTAAACTTCTTCTTTTATGATACTATAAAAATTCTCATTCTTTTATTCTTCATCAGTATATTGATGGGAATTATCAACGCCTATTTCCCGATAGAGCGTTTGAGAAAATATCTGGTTACACACAAAATGTACGGATTGCAGTACTTACTGGCATCACTATTCGGAGCTATTACCCCGTTCTGCTCATGTTCATCCATACCTCTGTTCATCGGATTTGTGAAAGGTGGTATCCCTTTGGGTGTCACATTCGCCTTCTTGATTACATCACCGCTGGTTAATGAAGTGGCTGTGGCCATGTTCCTCGGTTCTTTCGGTCTGAAAGTGACACTAATCTACGTCATCAGCGGTATTCTGTTGGGAGTAATAGGCGGTATTGTACTCGGCCGTATGCGTCTTGCCCCTTATCTGAGTGACTGGGTAAAGCAGATACAAGCCAACTCATCTGTTCAGGCAGGAGAATGGGAAAAAGATCATATCACCTTTATCAAACGACTTCCGACCATTGTCCGTGATGCCTGGAAGATTGTCAGCGGTGTACTTATATACATCCTGATTGGTATCGGTATCGGTGCTTTCATGCATGGATTTGTACCTGAAGGATTCTTTGAGCAGTATATGTCGAAAGACAACTGGTATGCAGTACCTCTTTCTGTTATACTTGCCGTACCGATGTATGCCAATGCCGCAGGTATCGTACCTGTAATTGAGGTGTTTGTGGCGAAAGGTATTCCAATCGGAACAGCAATAGCCTTCATGATTGCTGTCGTTGGTCTTTCTTTGCCGGAAGCAACCCTGCTGAAGAAAGTAATGACATGGAGACTTATCGGCATATTCTTCGGAACGGTTACATTCTTCATCATTTTGTCTGGCTATCTGTTTAATTATATACTGTAAAGGACTGATGATGATTGGAAAACAATTGAAGAAATGGTGACCTGCGGTTATGCTGACTGCCATTTCTCTTCAGCCCGCCGTTGCACAGGATGGTGAAAAGGCTTTTTCCGGAAAACCCATTTTCACTCTTTCTTCCAACTACAAGGCCAGGCTTGGACATAAGAATGAAAACAGCGGATTCAACCTCGACCGTGCGTTTGTCGGCTATGAAGGATTCTTTGCCAAAGGTTTCTCTGCAAAAATCCTCATTAATGTGGAAACGGTGGCTGATGAAAACGGGAATACGAAATTCAACGGATATTTGAAAAACGCACAGATAGACTGGAAATAAACTGGAACCATTAGGAAAGATTTCGCCGGAAAGGTAAATGTACGTTTCATCAACCTTTCAAAGAAATAGAATAAAGACTGGGCGGATTATTTTGAGATACAGACTTTACCGACACAGGTCATTCTTGACAGTCAGGGGAAGGAGATATACCGGCATGTCGGATATATTCCGGTTGACGAATTGAAAAAAGGTATTCAAATAATATTTTAAGTTAAACCAATAAAAAGACAGAATAAATGAAAGTATTGATTCTATGTACAGGAAACAGCTGCCGCAGCTAGATGGCTCACGGCTTTTTACAGTCATTCAAATCAGGTAAGCAGGGAGAGGCTTGAGGAAGCCATACCCACACCGAAGTTCAGCGAAATAAGTTATGCACTCAGTAAAGGAACTCCCGTCATAGCTTTTGTGTCAAACAGCAAGTTTGACAGCGACACTAAGGCTGAAAATACATGTAAGTCTGCAAAAGATAACATGTCAGGCAAGGTGGAAGTTATCAGAATCGACACAGAGGATTCAGCGGAAGAAAAACTTATAACCATGCTGAACATAAAGGGAAAGCTGAAGGACAGCTACATCGTGGCAATCAACGCACAAGGCATCATGTCAGGCAGATTTGAAAAAGTGTCTGAAGTGGGCGAACTCGTGGATACCGCTCAAAAAATAGTACAGACTGGTTGCGCACCGGGAGGATGTGGACCGACCTGTAACTGATCTTTAAATAACGGTAATACTTGTGTGTTCTGACCTTGTTTTGGCACCGGATCTATTTTCGGACAAGGCAAGGTTTTAATCGGATAATTAAAAAAAATGGGTTATATGAGTGAAGAATGGTTTCCTCTTATTGACGAGGACAAATGTATCGGTTGCCTTGCCTGTTACAACAAATGCAAGCATGGTGTTTATGATGTTGAAAACGGTCGTCCGTTAGTCGTGTACCGAGAAGGATGTATTGACGGGTGTCATGGTTGCGGAAACTTATGCCCGGAAGGTGCTATTATCTATTCGGGTGAATATAAGGAACACATCAAATGCAGTTGCGGTTGTGGCAAGTAAGTTGCAACAACCGGAAAAAAATGAGAGACATCCGACCGTTGGCTTATATGCTGACTGTCGGATGTTGCTTTCTTAATATATAAAAACAATATGATATGAAGATTTTTATTATTTCAGACAGGGAAGAAATGGCTGATATAATAAAAATCTGGGAAATAATACAGAATTATATACTGAAAATGATATGTAACTAACGGAAGCTGTAAGTACTAATTGGGACTATCCCATATTTTAATTGAAAATTGCACCACTCATATTGCTTGCAAAAATAGTATATGGATAGTCCCTTCAATTCTCAGGAAGTTTTGATTTATTGCTTTATATCGAAATTCCGTAAACTGATAATAAGATATACAAGAGCGGGATTCTCAATCAGAAAATCTAGCTCTTAATACTTTCAGTTTTCACAGGAATCTATTTTTGAGATTCAAGATATTCAGCCCAGATTCTGGCAGCTTCTTCTACCATCTT
>CAYOGG010000084.1:0-6003 GCA_964403455.1 uncultured Bacteroidaceae bacterium
AAGTAATAGAAAATCTTCAGGAGATTGAAGATGAGGGTGACGTATATGAGAGCATTGAGGACATTTGGCCCGACTATCCTAGTAAAGAGGATTTTTTCTTCAATGAAGACGAATACTAGTATTGATAGCGGAGATACGAAATTATTAAGAGGTGCAGATTCTTATCTGTGCCTTTTTTTTATTTCACGCTCGAGATATCTACCAATCCGTTAATTATGGCGTAAATTGTAAGACCTGCAGGGCTATGTATTTGTAGCTTGTCTGCGATGTTACGGCGGTGTGTAATAACTGTATTAACAGATATGTTAAGATGCTGGGCTATCTGTTTATTGGACATTCCTTGAACCAGACTTATTACAACCTCCTTCTCGCGGTCGCTTAGCCGTTCGGATTGACTGTCACCGTTTTTGAATACCATATTGGATATATTACGCGATACGTCTGCGTTTCTTGAGAGACGTTCTAAGCGTCTTATGGCCGGTACAAATATGTTATCTTCAACGTTTGCGTGCGATTTTAGCCATTCTTCATTATTGTAGAGATCGTATAGAGTAGCCGTCAGCTGGTTATTATGCATGTCATCTCCCGGAAGATATTTTATAATAATGTTCTTCAACTCTTTCAGTTTTACATCTGCTTGTCCGTGACGTTTTGTGAATATCTCAATGTTGTATTCGTCAGATATGACTCCTTCTAACAAATCGTTTACATACGGAAACAAAACACGTTCCTCATATTTCATATGAGATTTCACTTCTTGTGCGTAAGCGTCGTAAAAATTCATTATCAATTTGGCTATATCGTTTGTTTCGTCCAATGCAGAGTATAGCTTAACTCGTATTGTCGGTAATTGGAATCCAAGATAATATTTATGACTTGCTTGTAGATATTTGAGTAGTGTTGATACGGATATCCGTTCATCGTCACTCATGAGATAACCGTTGATAGAGTAGTTTACTACTGCAAGAAACGTGTGGCAATCGACATTGTTGTCAGTGCAAACCTCTTTTACTGTCTTGTCGCCGAAACCGAGTTTGATCCCGAAACATCCTATTGCTTGTAATATTCCGTAATTGTCGCGAATAAGTTGAGCCATCGCGTCATTTGCCTCGTAAATGTTTTGCTTTATCATTTTGCACTTATTTTGCCGGTAAAATTAATCAAATTAAACAAGTCGTCACTATTAAGACGTTGTTTTGAATTTCTCGTTCATGAAGAGACCTTCTTTTTATTATATGAGAATCAAATGATCGTGTAAATCTAGTGACTATTATAATACCGTACAATACCTAAATGTAGGTATATTCCTGATAATCATCATTTTTAGGTATTTCCTGGAAAAGGAATAAGCCACACCTTTGTCCCTGGAAAAATAACAATAAACTTCATATATGCGATTATCGGAACTTAAAACGGGGGAAAAAGGCGTCATCGTTAAAGTGATGGGGCATGGTGGTTTCCGTAAACGAATTGTAGAGATGGGATTCATTAAGAATAAAACCGTAGAGGTAATCTTAAATGCTCCGCTCAAAGATCCTGTGGAATACAAGATACTTGACTATAAAGTATCATTGCGTCGTGCGGAAGCCGATTTAATAGAGGTGGTAAGTGAAAGGGAAGCGGAAACGTATGAGCGTGAGCCTGAAAATCAGCCGGGTTTGGAGGCTGTTTCTCCGATAACGGAGAAAATTGCTTCTGAGCGCAGCAAGATCATTCACGTGGCTTTGGTCGGAAATCCGAATTGTGGAAAGACCTGCATCTTTAACATAGCATCGGGAGCGCATGAAAGGGTTGGAAATTACAGCGGAGTGACAGTCGATTCCAAAGAAGGATACTTTAACTTCAAAGGTTACAAAATCAAACTGGTTGATTTGCCCGGGACGTATTCATTGTCGGCCTATACACCGGAGGAACTATATGTTCGTAAATATATCGTTGAGAAGATGCCGGACATCATTCTGAATGTGGTGGATTCCTCCAATTTGGAAAGAAACCTTTACCTTACCACACAGCTGATAGACATGGATGTGCCGATGGTTATGGCGTTAAACATGTATGACGAACTCGAAAAAAGCGGTAACACGCTTGACCATACGCAATTGGGAATGCTACTGGGAATACCTTCTGTTCCGACTATTGGTAGTACGGGAAAGGGCATTGATAGTTTGTTTGACATGGTGGTTCGTGTGTACAATGGCGAGAATACGGTGAGCCGACACATCCATGTGAATCACGGAAAGGATTTGGAGAAGCATATTGATGAGATTGAGGCCGTTGTTCGTGTCAATCCGGAACCGAATAATAATTATTCGGCAAGATTTCTCTCCATTAAGTTACTCGAAAACGACAAACAGATTACTGATATGTTGCGTCAATTACCTAATGGCAGTGACATCATCAAGGTACGTGACAAAGCTCAGGAAGAGATCCTAAAGGAGCTGAAGGAAGACAGCGAATCGGCCTTGACAGATACAAAATACGGTTTCATACAAGGAGCATTAAGGGAAGCTTTTGTTTATAACGGAAAGGATGACAACCTGAAAATGACCAAGTCGATCGACCGAGTTGTGACGCACAGAATATTGGGATATCCCGTCTTCTTCCTTTTTATTTATTTGATGTTTTACCTGACGTTCAACATTGGAGTTTACCCGATGGATTGGATTGATTCCTTTATGGGGTGGCTTGGAGAACTGATTGGAAACAACATGACGGACGGCCCGTTGAAAGATTTGATTGTAGATGGAATTATCGGCGGAGTTGGTGGGGTTATTGTCTTCTTGCCTAATATCCTAATACTGTATGCTTGTATCTCATTTATGGAAGATTCCGGATATATGGCTCGTGCCGCGTTTATCATGGATAAGATCATGCACAAGATGGGACTTCACGGCAAATCTTTCATTCCTATGATTATGGGCTTCGGCTGTAATATTCCGGCTATCATGGCGACACGAACCATTGAAGATAGGAAAAGTAGGTTGATTACTATGCTTGTACTTCCTCTTATGTCGTGCAGCGCACGATTGCCTGTTTATATTATTCTGATTGGTGCGTTTTTTCCTGCTCATGCAGCTTTGATATTATTCTCTCTATACTTATTTGGCATTGTAATGGCAATCCTGATGGCGCGTTTGTTCGGGTCGTTTCTTGTCAAGGGGGAGAGTTCTCCGTTTGTCATGGAGTTGCCTCCATATCGTATGCCGACTGTAAAGGCTGTTTTCCGCCACACTTGGGAAAAAGGGAAACAATATTTATACAAGATGGGTACGGTTATTTTGGGAGCTTCGATAATCGTGTGGTTCCTGAGCTACTATCCACGTCTTGACGAGTCGCAAGTTGAGGCTTCTTCAAATGTGGGTGAGACACAGATTGAGAATTCATATATCGGAAAAATAGGCAAAGTCATCGAACCTATTATCCGTCCGTGCGGATTTCATTGGAAAGAGGGTGTGAGCATCATCACAGGAATAGGTGCTAAGGAGATTGTGGCTTCAACCATGGGAGTTCTTTATAGTCAGACCGACGGAGAGATGGATGAAGACAGTGATGAGTCGCACTTGTCGCAGATTATTCGAGAATATAGCGGTTTGACACCACTTGCCGCCATCTCGTTTCTTGTATTCGTGCTTTTGTATATGCCTTGTATTCCTGCGATTGTGACAATAAAGGGAGAATCAAGATGGCGGTGGGCATTGTTTACGGTGGCTTATACCACAGGTTTGGCCTGGATTTGTTCTACGCTGATTTTTCAAATGGGTTCTTTAATATAAAAAATAAATTATGCAACAGATAATAGTGACGTTAGTAGTTATCGCGGCGGCCGCTTATGTGGCTTTGCGGATATATAAATCAGCTACTTCAAAGAATAAAAAGTGTTCGTGTGGTTGTACCTCATGCTCTTGCAAACAGTGTAAATCCTCATCGAATAAAGTAATAAACTAAAAAACGATTCTTTATGAAAGTAAAATCTCTTTTAGCTATTGGGGTATGTATGTGTAGTGTAATGGTCGTTTCTGGGCAAGAAAGTGAATTTGAAGTGTCGGCAGCACTGAAAACAGAAGGCTTATGGAATATGGATAATGGCGAAACCAATTTGGTAAACCTCATAGATATAGGTTTAAATGTGCCTTTGTGGAAAAATGCAAATCTTACAGGAAATGTACTAGCGAATCAAAACACACGTCTTGAACAAGGAAAGTCATGGAGTGTAGCTAATGATATGCAGTCGTTATCGAACATTCAAACAGATGAACAAATACCATTGTCACTAATGGAATTTGACATTACACAGCGAATAACCGATGATTTCAGTGTCGCTTTCGGTATACGTAATCTGAATGTAGATTATTTTATATCTCCGTTAACCGGCCTATTTACCGGTAGCTCGCATGGAATTTTCCCTACAATTGCCGATAACTGGAATGTAGGTAACTATCCTGTTTCGGCATTGGGATTACATTTAGAATGGAATATCGTTGAAAATTGGACATTGAAAAACTCGTTTTACAACGGACAGGCTTCCGGTGACTTGAATAAAGCATTTCGTTTTCGTCCTATTAAAGATGGTGTTATTGATGCGTTTGAGGTCGGTTATATAGAACCGGAGGAAAACGATAAAATGTTAGGCGAATATCATGTAGGAGTTGTCTACGGCTATACTCCCGAAATAACGGAAGATATTAATGGCGATGAAGTGTTCGGCAATAAAATAAGTAATATCTCGGTTTTCGGTTTGGTTGAGCAACCTTTGATTAAAGGCGATAAATCGGTAGGACTTCTTTTGCAGAGCGGTTATTCACCTAAAAAAGAGAGTGCTACGTATGGTTATTTTGGAATGGGATTAGTTTTTGAAGGGATAATAAGCATTAATGATCAACTCGGAGTGCAGGTAAACCGTGCTTTATACTCTGACGGCAATCAAGAGACGGATCTGGAAATTACATACAGTGTTCCTGTTGTTGATCATATAACAATGCAACCGTCGTTGCACATAATTAGTACATCAGGCGAAACATCAACAGTGGGATTGGTAAGAGCCGTTTTTGAATTCTGACGAAGTTTCTTACCTGTTACAATATTGAGTTTAACGGTAGGGAGCGCGATTATATCGGCTTATGGCAGGATTTATTTACAAAATCAACAGCAACCGTTGTGCTCACAGTGAGATTTTTCAGTCTCAATCTCTATAGTTGAGTGCTGAATTCCATGTTTCGAGATCTTCTCCTTGAGCTTGCCGGTTATCTCGTCCAGTTTCTTGATATCGTCAATGACGATGTGGACCGTAAGAGCAATCTCTGTAGTGCTGATGGGCCAAATATGCATGTGGTGTACATTTGTCACACCGTTTTCAGACAATATGGTCTTTTTTAGCTCTTCAATGTCAATATTCTCCGGAACAGCATCGATAGACATCTTCAGGCTTTCTGAAAGCAGGTTCCATGTAGAAATCAGTATTACAAAAGCGATAATCAGACTGATGATAGGATCTATAACATTCCATCCTGTAAAAGTGATTACAATACCGGATATAACTACTCCTACAGAAACCAATGTGTCGGCTACCATATGCAGAAACGCTCCACGTGTATTGATATCGTGTTTTTGCTGCTTCATCAACATGAAAGCAGTAAAACCGTTAATCAGTATGCCTATTCCGGCAGTCCATGAGACTGCCCCGCCGTCCACCGGTACCGGTACGGAGAACTTGTGAATACTCTCAATGATGATTGCACCTACTGCAACTAAAAGAATTATGGCATTGAGCAGAGAAATCAATACCGAGCTCTTCTTATACCCGTATGTAAAACGACCTTTGCTGTGAGTCTGTGCCAACTTAAATGCAATCATAGCGAGGACCAAACTTAGCACATCGCTTAGGTTATGCCCTGCATCAGATATAAGTCCCAACGAATTGGAGATAAAACCTACAGTAATCTCAACGCATACAAACAGCATATTAAGTGTTATCGCAACAATATAGGTGCCGTTAAGTGAACTTAT
>CAYOGG010000085.1:0-5865 GCA_964403455.1 uncultured Bacteroidaceae bacterium
TAATTAGGATATTCTTTTTTTGATCTGAGAACATTTCTATACCATTGTTTTGCTTCACGTAAGGCCGCAGAGTCTCTCACGCTATGCCATTTATAAAGATATATATTGCCTAAAAGTGCTTGTACGCTTATGACCTCCTCGTCTTTATCATTAACTATCGAAATATTTGGAACTGTCTTTAAAAGGGTTATTGAGCCATTGATGAAAGAGTCCTCTTTTTTATATTTTCCATATTCGAAATAGAGTTGGCCTAAAAGTTTTATACTTCGTATATCTCCTGTCGAAGAAGCCTTTCTTAGCCATTTTGCACTGTTAGTGAAATAGCTATTGTTTTCGGACTTTGTAATCCAGAAAAGAAAATAATAGTTTCCTAAATTGTACTGTGCATTAAGATATCCTTGATTTGCAGCGGATTCAAGTAGGTTTATGCCCATTTGAAGATTAGCTTTTACATTCTTGCCTGACATGCATTCTACACCGAGCTGAGTCATAGATTCAAGATCTCCTTTTATGACACCTTTCTTATACTTCTCAATAGTCGATTTTACGACGACATTGGTGATTTCTATTTTTTCCATCTCCGCTTTTATTGAATCCGTGTTTACTTCGGCAGCAAAAGATGGTACAGCTAAAATAAGACTGCACAAAAAAACTAAATATTTAACCCTCATAAGAAAAAAGTTAGTTATTATTTATAGCTTTCAAATGTACATAAGTTAAATGTAATTCTATCAAAATAACAAAAAAATAAAATCCCGAGAGTTTTAACCTACTCTCGGGATTCACATATAAATAGTTCGTAATCTATTTGCTCAAGATTATGCCGTTTCTTTCTTTGTTTTCTTCATCGTAATGTAAGCCGTAGGTGCGGCAATGAACAATGAAGAACAGGTACCGAATACAACACCGAGTATCATTGCGAATGCAAAACTGCGGATACTTTCACCACCTAAGAAGAAGATACATAGTAGTACAATCAGTGTGCTGACAGAAGTGTTGATGGTACGTCCCAAAGTCGTATTCAGAGCATCATTGAAAAGTTGCTTGCGATCACGTTTCGGATATAGACCCATAAACTCTCTGATACGGTCGAATACAACCACCTTATCATTGATGGAGTAACCTATAGAAGTCAGGATAGCACCTATGAAGGTTTGGTCGATTTCAAGAGAGAATGGCATCCAGCCCCAGCATATTGAGTACATTCCGATTATCAATAAGGTGTCTATAGCAAGTGCTGTGATAGCACCTACGCTGAATGCTACATTACGGAAACGTATCAGAATGTAGATGAATATTCCTATAAGAGCTAATATAACTGATATAATGGCACCACGTGTTATGTCTTCAGCTATACTCGGTCCTACTTTTTGAGAACTTATAATAGAACCTCCGTTACGATTGTCTCTGTCTATGAACGTAGCTAAATCCAGATTTGAACTTATCAAGTTTGCATCCTGCAAAGAGTGGAAGAGAAATTCCTCTATCTCGGAGTCGATTGATTCGGAATCTTCGTTGATTCGGTAGTTTGTAGTAAGACGGATGGTTTTATGGTCCGTTCCTAAAGCAATAGCCTGAACATTGTCCTCAGTTATTACCTGTTTCAAAAGGTCACGTACCTGTTCCGGTTTTACTTCCTGCTCAAACTGGATTATGAAGTTACGTCCACCGGTGAAATCGATGCTTTTACTTAGTCCGCGTACACCTAAGAATCCTATTGCTATTACGGATGCAACACCGAATATGATGAATGATTTCTTTGCACTCTGCATGAATCTGATTGCGTTGTTCTGCATCATGTTCTTAGAAATACCGGTAACGAATGTTTCATTTTGCAGTTTGCCTTTACCGAGATAATGTTCGTAAACGATTCTGGTAAGGAATACGGCTGTGAAGAAAGAACAAATAATACCGATGATCAGCGTGGTAGCAAATCCTCTTATAGGACCTGTACCGAAATAGAACAGAATAACACCGGTTATGATTGATGTGAAGTTCGAATCGAAAATAGCTGAGAACGCGTTCTTGTAACCGTCATTCAGAGCAGCTTGTACATTCTTTCCTGCTTTCAGCTCTTCTTTGGTACGTTCATATATAAGCACATTTGCATCGACTGCCATACCCAGCGTCAATACTATACCGGCAATACCGGACATCGTAAGTGCAGCTTGGAATGATGTTAAGATACCTAACGTAAAGAAGAAGTTTAACAATAGAGCACCGTTTGCAATCATACCCGGAACAAATCCGTAGATTAAACACATGTAAATCATCAATATGATGAATGCAACGACGAAAGAGATAAGTCCCTGGCGGATTGATTCCTGACCTAATGAAGGTCCTACGATATCTTCCTGAACAATCTTTGCGGGAGCAGGCATTTTTCCGGACTTTAGAACGTTAGCCAAATCCTGTGTCTCTTCTACAGTGAAGCTACCTGTAATCTGAGAATTACCGCCGGTTATTTCATTACTTACGTTAGGAGCGCTGTAAACATATCCGTCAAGAACAATAGCGATATTTCTACCTACATTCTGTTTTGTAAGTTGAGCCCAGCGACGCGCTCCGTCGGTATTCATTGACATGCTGACGGAAGGATTTCCATATTGGTCGAATTCGGCATCGGATTTGGTAACTACATCACCTGTCATAGCTGCCTGACTGTTCTTTTGGGTAACCTTGATAGCATAAAGTTCAAAATATTGTTCTTTTGTATCTATTGCCTTAACACTCCAAAGCAGTTTGAGATCGCGAGGCAGTAAGCTCTTTATTTCAGGCTTATTCAGCATTCGTTTAACATCTGCAGTATCTTTGTAGTGACTTATTCCAACTATGCAACCATCCTGATAAGAAGGAGGATTCAAACGTGCCAGCAAAGGGTTGGTTTTCCTAATTTCTTCTTGTTGTTTGGCCGAAACGGTATTGTTGTCTTTTGATGCCAATAAAGCGTTTGCCAAGCTGTCGGTGCTTGAAAGTGATGATTCTGAAAGTGAGGAAGATTTTTCTGCCGTTTCAGTTACGGTTTCAGCCTTTGCTAAGGAATCATTATCCTGGCTTGTAGAACTTGTCTCCAAATCACGAAGGCGACGGTCGGCAGCGGCAAATATATCCGCTAACTCAGAGTACTTGAATGTCTCCCAGAATTCCAGATTTGCCGAACCCTGAAGCAGTTTTCTTACACGTTCAGGCTCCTTTATACCGGGAAGCTCAACCATTATTCGACCTTGTTTACCATCCAATTCCTGAATATTTGGCTGAGCAACACCGAAACGGTCAATACGTGTACGCAATACATTGAATGAATTATCGATTGCTGCATTGACCTCTTCTTTGAGTACTGCTATAACATCGGCATCGGTACTCTGAACATTAATACGATCCTTCAGCAGAGAGGTAGCGAACAACTCATTTAATTTCCCATTCGGATTGATAGCCTTATACTCTTCAACGAATATATCTACAAAATCAGCCTGACTGCTGATAGAACGTTTTGTGGCTTTTGATAATGCGGCATTGAAGTCGGCATCAGTGTTGTGATTTGCCAATACTTTAACTACATCAGGTACCGATACCTCAAGGATAACATTCATACCGCCTTTCAGATCAAGTCCGAGACCGATCTGCATTTCGCGACACTCCTTAAATGAATAGATACCCATCCAAACCTTTTCGTTCATAATGGAATCAAGATAGGCCTGTTGACCCATCGGACTCTCAGCGGCTTTTTTCTCAAGGCCGCGAGTTCTGAAGGTAAAGGAAAGATAGAATAGGCAGACTACCGTCAATGCTATTGCAAAAACCTTTACGAATCCTTTGTTTTGCATACTATGATTTAATTAATTATTATATTCGTTACTAGGGTAAAATTACAAAGGTGCAAATATATGGAAATTTTCTTTTAGCTATGCCTCATAGTATAGTTTTCTAATTAAAAAGGAGAAAACTTCTAATAAACCTTAACTCTTACTTTGTCGACAATACTGAAAGAATAGGATAGTGATCTGAGTCTTTTATTGATTTATCGACCCAACAGTTGATAGGTTTGAGATTATTGCTTACAAGAATATGGTCAATGCGGTAAAAAAGTTTATGTCTGTTATATGATATTCCTAATCCGAATCCGCTCTTGGAATAGGCATCGGTTAAATTCTTTTCAATAGTTCTGTGGGCATAAGATATCGGTGTATCATTGAAATCTCCACACACTATAACATATTTGGCTGTCTCTTTTCCAATCTTTTTAGAGATGAGATCTGCCTGTTCCGCTCTTAATTTTGTGGATGTAAGTAATTTTTTTAATACTGACTTTGACCCGGAGTAGTAATTATCATCCGAAGGATCTTCCATGAAACGATGATAATCCTCGATTTCTTCTTTTTTCAGTCCATTTGATTGAAGATGACAATTATATACCGCTACAGTATCATTTTCGATAAGAATTCTGTAATATCCGCAACTGTTTCCGGTGGATTTCTCGAAGTTGATTTTCTTGTTGCTTATGATTGGAAACTTAGAAAAACATGCCAGCCCTATCATTTCGGTACCGAAATATTTGTAGGGATATTCAGGCAAAAAATCTTTTTTATGGTTGAGCCTTTTTAAAGTTTTATTGTTTGACTCCTGAAGACATACTATGTCAGCACCACTTGCGGCTATATACTTGAGTACCGGGTTATTTACCGTATTATCACTATTGACATACGTTCCCAATCCCTCAGTATTGTATGACAATATTTTTATTTCTCCTTTCTCAGCTTCAGTCCTGTTTTTAAAGATATGCAACGGACAATAGTCTAAACACGGCCTCAAGCATATCAGAAATGTTATTAGGGAAATTATGATTCCCTTGCGCCAAAACACAAGCCAAAAGCCGAGAAAAAGAATATTGATTATTACCAAAAAAGGAAAAGCCAATTCCGTCAATGAAATAAACGGCCAGGTTCCGAAAGGTCTGAATAGGGAACCGAAACAACTTAACAGCAAGATTATGTCAATAACCACATTGACAGTAAGTATTGGATAAAGTATGATCTTACTTATGAGTTTCATCTGTCTTTTATCTTCTTTATTATCTTGCTGATTTGTTGTGATGCCTTATACATCCAAAAGAAAAATCTACCTGTCCAAGCGGTAATATCATGTCCGCGACGGATGGATTTACTGAACCACCATCCGGATAAGGCCGCTCCAAGATGTGCAAAGTCGGTACCGGGGTTCGTCTTTGGCAAAAGAGCCAAATCTATCAGTGCTAATGCAATTACTAAGTTTCTCAGTTTGACAGGTCCTATGATAGGGATTATTTCCATATGCTTCGGAATTCGAAACGCTACAGCAGTGGCTATTGCAAGTATTGCTGTTGATGCTCCGGGCATAGCCGGATCGTAATCTTTTGCTTGCATGAAAGGTAATAGGTTGAAGAATGCTAAATAAAAGGCTGCACCTGTCAGACTGCCTATGATGTACATTCCTCTAAGCTGACTGCTTGTGAATGTGTTATCGAATATTTTTCCAAACCAATATAGTAGCAAAAGATTAAGCAGCAGATTCCATAATCCATAGCTTGTAAACATATATGTAATTATGGTCCATGGTCTTGAGGGCAAAACTTCTATATGACGGTTTATTTGGAAACACTGAACCCAATTGTTTCCGTCAATAACACCTATCAGGATGAGAACAACCTCTAATAGAACAATCAATACGAATAGTCCCGCATTGATCATCAAAAGTCGGGTCAGAGTGCTACCTCTGCGAAACCGATCTTCAATATCGGAAATGTATTTCATTGCGTTTATTATCCTTCTTTTTCCAAAATAGAATAATTATTAATCCGATAAGCATACCTCCCAAGTGAGCAAAGTGAGC
>CAYOGG010000086.1:0-5812 GCA_964403455.1 uncultured Bacteroidaceae bacterium
TTGGAGTAAATCCTGCTGATCCTTTTTCATCACTTACTGATGAAGGCAGGGAAAAAGCTATGGATTATATTAATCTGCTCCACGCATCCGGAATGTATGAAAAGCAGACTGCTAAGATAATTCCATTCCGAAGCATTGATATTTTTGAAAATGCTGTATCAGCCGGAACCGGTAACTTCCTTGTAGACGGACCGAAAGAGACTGTATGTATAGATGAATCTATCTTACCGGAAGATACTACTTTCGGTGTCCGTATTAGTGGTGACAGTATGGAACCTGAATTCCATGATGGTCAGATTGCATGGGTAATGCAACAGGAGTATGTTGCTAATGGAGAAATTGGTATATTCTCTCTCAACGGAGATGCCTATATTAAGAAATTACAAAACGATAAAGACGGAATTTTCCTTATCTCGCTTAATGAAAAGTATGCACCTATCAAGGTTGGAGAAAATGACCGCTTAGACATATTTGGAAAAGTTCTTGGAAAATCTGATGCTTCTGCTATTACAGGACATTGCCGATAAAGCATTGCCAATGAAATTGCATGTCCTTTTTATTGGACACGTTATTTTGCATAATTGACAATAAGAAAATATCTATAGAACTGAAAGAAGGGATTTTTATGGCGGTTACCAATAATATCAGAGAAATCCGGGAACAGCGTGGCATTTACCAGGATGACCTTGCCACTGCTATCGGATACAGCACCAAAACTGTCGGCAGGATAGAACGTGGGGACAGTACCCCATCTGCCGAATTTATGCTGCGGATATCAAAGTACTTTAATATGCTGGTGGAAGATGTATTCCATGTGGAAGATTGAGCTGGGCACATGATACCCAGCTCTTTTACTATCTACTTTCAACATAAATTTAAAAATCACATATAATTATCCACTAAGTTATATGTAATAACTGTGCAAATCCTAATACAGTTTTGCACCTGCTGGAATTGAATCGTCTAACATTACAAGATTCAACTTTTCTTCTCCATTTACATTGTGAATAGCTGAAAGTAACATACCACAAGAGTCAATTCCCATCATAGAACGTGGTGGAAGATTTACGATTGCCAATAATGTCTTTCCAACAAGTTCCTCTGGCTCATAAAAAGCATGTACTCCTGAAAGAATCGTTCTCTCATTCTCAGTTCCATCATCAAGTGTAAATCTAAGAAGCTTCTTACTCTTAGGTACTGCCTCACAATTTTTTACCTTTACAACACGGAAGTCTGACTTTGAGAATGTATCAAAATCAACCTGCTCCTCAAATAAAGGCTCTATTTCAATACCTGTATTATGTTCAACAACTGCTGCCACTTCTTCTGTTACTACTTCATTGTTATCCATTTGATTGTAACTCCTTTGCATTAATTTCTCATCATAATATGTAATGTCGGTTGAAACCGCATTACTATTAGCTAGTATACCATAAACATACTGTATTTAGGAAGAAATGTCCTATTTCATCCATGTATGCATATTGTCAAGTGTATGTGTCATATTTTATATTCAAAATAAAAAAGGCTGCTACTCTCTAAAAAATAACAGTCTTTCTTACTATATCAGCCTTTTGGAATTTGACCATCGACATACAGAATGTGATTAACTAACCACTCTGTGAGATATTTTAAAATCCCCATAATCTGTTCATCTTGATCTTCTACCTCATCATTGTGATGTTCCATAAATTCATCAAGTTTATGTATAAATTCCTGATGTTGAACTTTCTGTGTAAATATCTTCTTATAATTAATAGATTCCATATACTGCTCTTCATCACTAAAGTGTTTTACTGTATAATTTCGGAGATTTTCTAATATTATATCAATCCTATCATATTTATCCGGTGTAAACTCATCATGAAGCAGTTCATATGCCTCATCTGCATATTTAAATAACTGCTTGTGTTCTTCGTCTATCATATCTATACCGATATAATATTCTGGTTTCATTTCATACATAAATTAATCCTACTTTCAGTTTTATTTGTTTTATGAACCTGTTCAATACTATTCATAATAGGCAAATGCATTTCTCATGAATTTCCTATATTTTCTCGTTTTTAATGTTAGATTCCACCAAAACATTCCCTAATTTTCTTGGAAATATCAGAATCAACAAAACCTTTCTGCGCCATGTCATCGAGCATCTCACACGTTTTTTCGTGCGATAAACCTTTCTTATATGGTCTATCCTCGGTTAATGCCTGATAAATATCAATACATGCCATAATACGTTCCGGCTCATTTAATTCAGCTGCGGTTTTTCCAAAAGGATACCCTTTTCCATTTAATTTTTCATGATGGAAAGCTGCCCAGTCTCGTATTTCTTCAAAATCATTAACCTCTGATAATATAAGGTATGTATAGCCAGCATGATTCTTCATTTTTGAAAATTCATCATCCGTAAGCTTATCCGGTTTTTCTAAAATTTCATTGCCTACTGCCATCTTCCCAATATCATGCAGTGCACCAGCCAGATAAATTTTTTGCACATTAATAGAATCATATCCGATATATTGAGCAAAAAAAGCTGCTTTTTCAGCCACTTCTATAGAATGTCTGCTTGTAAAAGAAGATTTATAATCTACAATCTTTGCAAAAAAATCTGCGACATTTTTACACGTTTTCCAATCAAAAACCTGTTTTTGTCTTGGGATAATCTCCCATAGCTTCATTTCAAAAGAATTATCACTTAAACATATAAATGATTCAGAATGTGGGAATGCATAAAAAAAGGCATTCACACATTCTGAATCGAATAATCCATCCCTATTTTTTAAAAGGTACTGACATATAAAATTCCAACTGTTATTTCCAGATCCCGTGTTATTTCCTATAATATCAATGGTATCTGCAAGATGAATAATCCTTGCAAACAATGGAATTTCATTCCACTTTTTTTGAAAAGGACCAGTTCCATCGGCATGTTCATGATGATACAAAATCACATTTGACACATCTGTTTTAAATGGAATTTTAGTAATATTTTTTTCACCATAAATACAATGAAGATTTGTTTTTTTCTCGGATAAATCTTTTTTACAATTAATGACGGAATCCTTTTTCAGTTCTTCCGAAATATATTGTGTCAAAGCATTATCATGCAGTAAAGCACACATGGCTAAATCTTGTAATTCATCACCTTGAATTTTCCAATATTCAGCCATGCGTATACTTATATAAGCCACTCTTTTTCCATGTTTGTTTTTGATATTTACCAACTCTGCTTCTATACAGTCCAAAGCATAAGAACAGGCTCCTGCAAGTCCGATGATATCTATACTTAGTTCTTCTTTCATTGGTATAATCCTATCATAATACATTTATGCTTCTGAGAACTGGTCTTTTCCTACAGAGCATAACGGACATTCAAAATCTTCTGGAATATCCTCCCACTTTGTACCAGGTGCAATACCACCTTCTGGATAGCCCTTCTCCTCATCGTATTCCCATCCGCAAACATCACATACGTATTTCATTCGTTGTTCCTCCTTGTAAATATATTAATACACAGCCTATATTACTGTTATATTTGTGTTGTTCTGTAACCTTAATATGTATAAATGCTTTTAGCATTTCCATAATCCATGCAGGTTACAATATGCATATACTTCTTCTACCTGTTCACCATCGCAAAGACAAAAATCTGCTACCGGCTCCTGCCCTGGATTTAACTGTTTTCTGTATATTCCCTGGTTTGTATTTAATGTAATCCACTCAATGAAATGCTCTTCAAGCATTGGATGTTTTGTCTCTCCGACCACGACATGAACATGACTGCCTTCTATCGTATATACAGGTACATGCTTCTCGACAGCAGCATCTGTCACTCCGGCTTTTAATTCCTGCATAGGTTCTCCGCAACAAATTACAGGTACACCCTTATCCTTTACCTTTTCAACAATGTTTCCACAATGCTTACAAATATAATACCTTACTTCCATGCCTTTTTCTCCTTCCATGTGTAAAATTTATAATTCAATTGTCTCCATAATCTTTTTCAATGAATCTGCAGATTCCTTAAGCTTTAACGCTTCCTCGCCACTTAAATTAATAGGTATATCAGACTCAATACCATCTGCACCTACAATAGCTGGCATACTTAACGATACTCCGTCAATATCATATACTCCATGAATCATGTGTGATACAGGAAGTATTGATTTTTCATCTCTCATAATCACTTCGCAGATTCTTTTTACAGACATTGCAATTCCATAATATGTAGCGTGCTTTTTGTTTATAATCTCATAAGCACTGTTCTTGACTGCTGTAGCTATTTCTGCCGTGTTTTCCTTGTGCTTGTAATGTCCACGCATTTCACACATTTCACTTAATGGAACACCAGATACATTGGCTGATGACCATGCTACAACTTCGCTGTCTCCATGCTCACCTACTATAAATGCATGAACACTCCTGCTGTCCACAGATAAATGCTCACCAAGCTTATATCTTAATCTGGCACTATCTAACACAGTACCCGATCCAATAACCCTGTTTTCTGGAAGTCCTGATAACTTTATGGCTACCTGAGTCAGGATATCTACCGGATTCGCAACTACAAGCATGATACCTGCAAAATTTCTCTTTGCTATTTCAGGAATGATTGACTTAAATATTGCTACATTTTTATTTACGAGATCAAGCCTTGTCTCTCCCGGTTTCTGTCCCGCTCCGGCAGATATGACAACAATTGCAGCATCAGCCACATCATCATAATCTCCGGCATATATTTTCATCGGACTCGCAAATGGAATACCATGACTGATATCCATCGCTTCTCCTTCTGCCTTGTTCTTATCTGCATCGATAAGGACAATCTCTGTAAACAAGCCACTCTGCATCAGAGCAAATACCGATGCAGAACCAACAAAGCCACAGCCTATCATTACTGCTTTTTTTGAATTAATCACTTTCTTCTTCGTAATAATCTCATCTCCTTAATAATTCTCTTCATGTACTTCAAAATAGCTCTGTGGATGATTACATACCGGACATACTTCAGGCGCCTTAGTTCCTACCACAATATGTCCGCAGTTACGGCATTCCCATACCTTAACTTCGCTCTTTTCAAATACCTGTGCAGTTTCAATATTCTTAAGAAGTGCACGATATCTTTCCTCATGGTGCTTCTCAATCTCACCTACTGCCCTGAATTTTGCTGCAAGCTCAGGGAATCCTTCTTCCTCAGCTGTTTTAGCAAAGCCATCATACATATCTGTCCACTCATAATTTTCGCCTTCTGCCGCTGCCGCCAGGTTTTCCTTTGTATCACCAATTCCTGCTAATTCCTTGAACCACATCTTTGCATGTTCTTTCTCATTATCTGCAGTCTTTAAAAACAATGCTGACATCTGCTCGTAACCTTCCTTTTTCGCTACAGAAGCAAAATAGGTATACTTATTTCTTGCCTGTGATTCCCCTGCAAATGCCTCCTGTAAATTCTTCTCTGTCTGTGTTCCTGCATATTTGTTTTCTGCCATCTCTTTTACCTCCGTTTTCTTTACTACTTTTTCAAAATCTGATGCCGGGTGCTTGCACAAAGGACATATAAAGTCATCCGGTAATTCCTCGCCTACATATTCATATCCGCAAATTCTGCAACGCCATATTGTCTGACCGTCCTCTGTTTTTCCAACCTCCTGTGGCTTAGGCTTAATATTATTCTGATAATAATCATATGTTACTGAAGGAACATTGCTTAAAACTTCCATATCGGTTATCTCACCGATAAACATCGTATGTGAACCCAAGTCCTCTGTTTTAGTAACTGTCACAGAAATGTATGCATTTGTACCTTCTG
>CAYOGG010000087.1:0-5772 GCA_964403455.1 uncultured Bacteroidaceae bacterium
TATAGCTGAAATGGTTATACCCTATTTTAGTAAAATAATATAATCGAATTATCCAATCGTGTATTTATAAAAAGATGTGAAGATATTACCAACGAAACTTAATCTAGTCTATATTGATATGAGAAAATCTTGTATAGAATGATATATATTAGTAAAATAGAATAAATTGGAGGGCTATATGTTTAAGGTATTTTTGGTGGATGATGAAGAACTGATTATAAAGCAGATAGCAACCAGTGTTCCGTGGATGGATAATGGCTTTGAAGTGATAGGAATGGAAACTAATTCAAAGAAAGCGGTAGAAAGAATATTGCAACTAAAACCGGACGTGGTATTTTCTGATTTGAGAATGCCTTATTTGGATGGACATACTTTTATGAAAACGGTCAGAGAAAATGGATTGTTTACTGAGTTTGTTATGCTCAGTGCCTATGGAACGTTCGAGGATGCAAGAACATTCTTTCAGCAGGAGGGCTTTGACTATCTGCTAAAGCCACTGCAAATTCCGGAAGTACAATTGGTGTTGGAAAAACTGGCGGTGAAATTAGCGGGGAAGCATCCGCAGCAGATTGCTGATCCTGACGAAACTATAAATCCAGCATTTGTTACATTGGTTGAATATGTTCGGACACATTTTAACGAAAAGTTTACACTAGAGCAGCTTGGAAAGAAATTTGGGCTTAGTGCTGGATATATATGCACTCTTTTTGCTAGAAATTATAATACAACACTGACCTGTTTCGTAACACAGGTGCGAATGGAACATGCTGTTGTATTATTAAACACGAGTGATTTCAGTTTGAAGCAAATAGCAAACGAGTGCGGTTATAAAGATTACTTTTATTTCAATAAGGTCTTTAAGGGTTATTATGGTATGGCACCCAGTCAGTATGAGTTAGAACGTGTCTAGTGTCAGCAGATAGAGCGGTTCAGGAAGGAGATGACATGAAGCAGTTATTCAAAAATAAGTTTATATATGTGTTGTTTGCCTGTGCAGTCATGGCAATCATCTTCTATATCTACATAAATGGACAGGGACAGGAAGAAGAAAGAACAGTAGTTACAATAGCAGTCATGCAGGATGATGATGTTCAGAACTTCAATACAAATTACTATACACAGTGGATGGAGGATGCGACTGGATATGATATTCAGTTTGAATACATATCAGAAGGCTATGAAAAGGAATACTTATATGCAATGCTTACATCCGATATGGGAAGAGTGGATGCTGTATTCCTTCCTGAGAAAGAAAGCCTTCTTACTATGAATGAATTTCAAAACTACATAGAGAATGGTCTACTTTTTGATATAAGAGAATTACTGACAGAGGATAGTAATTTCACTTCTTTATTAGAACAGTATGATTTCATTTTCACGAGAAATAAGCTTAGTAGCCAGGGTGAAATCTATTATATGCCGAATATGGATACAACAAGAAGGAATCAGAATATGCAGGTCATGTGGATTAATATGGGGTGGCTAAAGGCACTGGGACTAGAAGTGCCAGAAACGGTGGAGGAATTGGAAACGGTTCTAACTGCCTTTCGTGACGAAGATCCAAACGGAAATGGTTTGGCGGATGAATTGCCTTTAATAAGTTGTGAATCTTCCTATGCAACGCAGAGCTATAATTTCATTCTGAATGCCTATATCTATAATGACCCCTTACATAATCGAATGTATGTGGACGAAAATGGAAACTTTGCAAGTATACTGCTCGAACCTAATTTTAGAGAAGGTTTGAAGACCTGTGCTGATATGTATTCACAGGGATTATTGACAGATGAATGTAATTCATATTCCCAGAGGCAACTTATGGAATTAGTAAATGCACAGGGAGATTATGTTGGTGCATTTACCAGTCAGAGTATTGCGAATATCATATACCCTAACTGCCCGGATATATTAGCGAGATATATTCAGGTGCCACCGCTGCTTGGAGCAAGTGGGGAACGCAATGCAGTTTATTGCGATTATGAACCAAGCATAGGAGGATATATTCCTTCCAACAGTAAGCATACGAAGGAAGCCTTTACAGTTATGGATTTGATGCTGTCAAAGGAAGCATCCTTTATTGCATCCTTTGGGGAAGAGGGAGTAGACTGGAAGTTTTCCCAAAACGGAGATTTATCAACGTATGGAAGCAAAGCAGTTATTACCACACTCCAATATTTGAATGACAGTGTGCAGAATAAAAATTTCGCAGGGGCAGGACCTTTGGTACTAGCTGAGAAATATGCAAATGGCATTACATGGAATGGAGATAATTCACTAGTGGAATATTTGGATGCCAGAGCAGTCCGTTCTTATGAAAATTATTATTATGAAAGAAAAGAAGTATTCCAAAGCCAGAAATGGTTTGATTATGTGTCTGACAGGATGGATGAACAGACGGATGCAGATACTATGATAAAACAGTTTGTCTTTGGAATTGAAGATATTTTTTCGGATAAAGTATGGGAAAATTTTCGAAATGAGGTAAAGCAGAATGAATAAAAGAAGATGGATGCTTATTTTACTTTTACTGCAAGTAATAATGATGGCAGGTTGTGGGGAAAATGAAAAAAACAACAAGCAGGCAGAGAAAATGCAGAAATGGAAGGAAGAAGCAAATCTATCCGGTAAAGAAAGCGCAGAGGAATTATATCAGGCGGCATCAGAGGAGGATACGTTGGTAATTTACTCGGTATCTTCAAGAGTTTTTGAGGTAAAGGAAAGCTTTGAAAAGGAATATCCGGGACTTACAGTAGAAATAAAGGACGTAAGAGGAGAAGATATTGTAAATATGCTTCAAGATAATTACGAAAAAGAAAACTATGCCTGTGATTTAGTTATTTGTAGTGATTGCAATGGAAGCCTAAATAGGGAACTGTTAGAACCGGGCATTTTGTATTCCTACATCCCCCCCGACATTGCACCGAAGATGAAGGAAGGTCATGCAGATAATGAACTGGTTTTTGTTGGAGAAGCGCTGATGTTTTTCTATAATGAAACTGTTTTTGACGAACAACCTATACAGAATATATGGGAACTGACCAAGGAACAATACAAGGGAAAAATTATTATGGCGAATCCGCTAAGTTCTTTTTCCACTTATGGATTTTGTTCCGCAGTGCTTGGTGAGTCAGAAAAAATCTCAGAAGCGTATGAGGAGTATGCAGGCGAAGCTCTGGATGTTCCTAAAGGAAAAACTGCAGGTGAAGTATTTTGGGAACAGGCTGCAAAAAATATCGTGTTTACGAATAGCAGCGATGAGGTACTTGAAGGAATTGGAGGAATAGGAAGCGATGATTATTGGATAGGTATTATGATTTCTTCCAAGATGAGGTATCAGGAATTGGGGTATCACTTTGCACCTATCTATCGACTGAATCCTTTTTCCACAGTCTATACGCCAAACAGCGTTACGATTGCAGCAGGTTCCCCAAATATCAACACAGCAAAACTGTTTGTGCGTTATCTGCTCGGAGAAACGGATGGAACAGGAGAGGGCATAAAGCCATATATGACTAGCGGTACTTGGTCTACCAGAGTGGATGTAGAGGATGCAAATGAGGTTCCTCTTAGTCAAATAGATTATCTAGAAATCAATAAAAAATATCTGTATGAGAATATGGATGCCATGTCGAATTTCTGGAATGAACTGTTAAAGGAGAATGTGACACCATAATATGAAGATGAGAAAGAAATCACTGATTAAGGAATTGAAATGGACTGTATTATCCTTAAGTGCCGCAATGCTTGCAATGTGGTTTCTTTTCTATGCCAATATACATTACGTGATTCAAAAAAATGTAATGCAGAATATGGAACAGGTATCAAAGCAGATTATTTCGGAGCTGAACGGTGCCTTTTTACAATTAGAAGAGGTATCGTTTGCCTTATCACAGGATACAAACGTACAGAACTTTTTTCTTGAGGAAAACAATGTTGAATTTGTGAATAAGGCAGCTTATGTTGAAGAAACAATAGACAAGCTATCAGAAAACAATTCTTTTATGGATAATATCATTCTCTATAATGAACAGGGAAAATTTTATCGTTTTTCAGGTACTATCGGTAATACTGGAGTGCGCAGAATGATGAATCTCGTTGAGAAAGACAAGCTGACTAGTCATATTCAGATTAAACTGGATTCGGTAAACTATATTGGTTATGTGACAGCCATCTATCAAGAGGGCGATAGAATTGGAACAATTGTCATGCTGACTGATGAAAATGATATTTATCGCCTGTTCGAGCAGATGGCTGAGAGCGAAGACATGAAGATTGCAATGGCGGCAGATGGAAAGGTAATTCTGTCAAATGAGGATAATTACATCGGAGTACAGATAGAGGATGTCCGCAAAGAAACAACCTATATGGTATATAAACAAGTGGGATTTACACCATTCGAACTCCTGATTTCTTATAAGGACTCCTATCACGGAATGAATGTTCTGTTTTTCATTGCCATGCTAATTATGGCAGTATTATTGTTGTTATTACTGGAAGTATTTCTACAATTTTGGAAAAATAAATTTTTCATACCGATACAGTCTGTCATCTCGGAGGTAGAAAGCTTTGAAGGTGGAAAAGAAGCAGTTATTCCGGCTACAGGGATAGAACATTTTGATGGTTTGGTTCATGGTATCAATGATATGGTGGAGAGAATTGAGCAGAAAGAAAAGGAAGCTTATAGGGCAGAAAACTTATTACAGAAGGCTGAGATAAAAAAACAGAAAGCAATGATTATATCCCTAAAAAAGCAAATCAGCGCTCATTTTACGGTTAATGTACTTAATATTATTAAGGCGCTTTCTTCTATGGGAGAAAACGAAAAGGTAGGACTTCTTTGTGATGGATTATCGTTTCTTCTTCGGTATGCCAATGTTGGGGACAGTTATATCAGTGGTATGGAGGAGTTTTTCGTACTGGAAAAGTATACAGAAATCATGGAAATTCGTTATCCGGATAAATTTACTGCCGAGATAGAGATGGTGGATGCACTAGAGGGAGTAGAGCTTCCACGTATGCTGTTACAGCCGATTGTAGAAAACAGTATCCTTCATGGAATCGTAGGTGAGGAGAAGGAAGAAAAAGGTGTTGTCCGAGTATACAGTCAAATAGAGTCAGACTTTCTCTATATTATCGTTGAGGATAATGGAATAGGGATGGATACAGAGCAGCTTGCGAAGCTTCGAGCAGATATACAGGATGTAAATCACGATAATGTAGAGGTGGAAGGTTTATCTCATGTTGCCCTATTCAATATTCAGAGGCGAATATGTTCTTATTTTGGAGAAGGGTATGGACTTTCGATTGAGTCGGTATTAGGAAAAGGAACGAAAGTAATCGTGACACTTCCAGTCAGATGGAGGGGACTATAAACACACCGTAGCTTAAAAAAAATTATATTTGTTTTGAAAACTATTATATTAATGTCTATGTAGGAAAGGAATTCATTCATGAGAAAAAAAATAATAATTACAGTTTTAAGCATCTTCCTATCAACAATATTAAACGGCTGTGTTTCTACAAGTCACACTGTTTCAGAAATAACGGATGCAGACGCTATTTCCCAGTCCTTGACCAATACTAACGCAAGCATGCAAACCGGTCCACTAACCCTGACGGTCATTGGAGAAAACAAGCTGCTTGTCACGTTGACAGATGACCGTACGAACGGTTTCTTGGAATTTGATGAAAGCAGTACCAATCAAAGGACATTTAACGTTAATTTCTTTGCCAAAAATCAACAGAAGCTTTCAATTTCCATGACACCGTATA
>CAYOGG010000088.1:0-5729 GCA_964403455.1 uncultured Bacteroidaceae bacterium
AAATTGCAAGAGAAGCAGGAGGTCTGCAGAAACAGCGTGAATTTATTCCTTATTAGAATATTGCAGAGAGTAGGTAAGGGAAGTTTTGACTAGGCGTAAGCACTTTTGAGTAATTCGATTTCACTCAGAATCATAGAGCAGTGTAATCTCATATAACAATAAAAGATTGGTGGAGAAGATAATGGTATACTGGTTAATAATAGGTGTTTTGATTGTAATAGTATGTTTGATAGTTTATTCATTTCGGCGTTTACACGCTAAAGATTCCTCAACTGATATATCTTCTACGTTGATAACGACAGGAATCTCTCTTGTTATTTCTGCATTTCCAGGGACAAAGGAGATTATTGCATCAATTATTGCTTCTGTTTTTTCGATTTTTGTTAGTGTGGAAGATAATTTTGTTGCTATTTTATGTGGATTCATTTTAATCACTTTAGGATTAATACTTCGAAAAGACATAAAAGATCGTGTGTTTGTGCTCAATATGTTCGGGATTTTTGTACAGAAAGAAATCAGTGATGCACATAATATAAAGGCACTTAAGTTAGCTGATTTTAAAGTCAAAGAAATCATAGTGGATTTTGTTGATTTATTTAATAACAGTAAAGTGGATGAAGAAAGAAATGAGCTTATTGTGAAGAAGATCATTAAGCAATGTGAAGCTTTCAGTAATAGAAGTAAAGATTTTAAATCTTGTTATACGGGAATGGCACCAATTCCTTACACTATATTAGCGGGAACAAAATTATCTGATTGCAATCTTAAACGTTTTTTTGAATTTAAAAGGAGCACGAATAGCTATTATGAATTGAAAAGTAAAGATAGGGTACATAAACATGAAATTCTACAAGTAAATTATCCGCAACCAATAAATCCTAAATTAAATGATGTTGTTGTGGCATTATCAATAACTAAAAGGGTACAAAAAGCTGATCTTAGTCAATTTGAAAAATTAGATATTATTGATATCAGCATAAATAATCCGCGTGATAATGTTGTGGAGACAATAGAACAATTAGATGATTACGGAAATACAGTATTAAATGCAATTGAAGAAATCAAGCTAGAATACCCACAGATTGATACTATTCATTTAGTTGCATCCATTCCAAGTTGTATTTCGATAAAATTGGGGATGTTATTTGCATTGTCCAATAATCGGATACCAAGGATTATATCGTATCATTTTATACAGGGAAATCAGCCAAAGTATCCCTTTGGTATTGTTGTTTCTGATATTAATTCAGATGATACCGGCAGATTAATAAGTATTGAAGGGAGATAATTAGCAAATGTATGATATGTCTAAGCAATTCGAACGCTTTATTAAAGATTTTGTGATTCTTCAAGGGGATAAACAACAGGAATTAAGAGAGAAGAAAGATAAAAATCTGCAACGATTAAAAAATGGATTGGATAGTTATAATTCTGATCATAATACGTCATATGCATATGCTGAAACACGTGTACAAGGTAGTATGGCTATGAATACAGTTGTTCAGAATGATTCAAATGATTACGACATCGATGTTGCAATTGTTTTTGACAAAGCTAACATTGGTGAAATGGGTCCGTTACAGGTAAGACGCCTTGTTACAGATGCCCTGAAATATAAAATGGGACAATTCAAAGAAGAGCCAGAGTGCAAAACAAACTGTGTCAGGATAAAATACAATGATGGATATCATATTGATTTTGCGATATATCGTCGATTTAAAGATGAACAGTCTGATGAGTATTTATATGAACACGCAGGCAGCACATGGACAAGAAGAAATCCCAAAGCAATTACAAGCTGGTTTAAAAGTGAAGTATCTGCTAAAGGGAAAAATCTACGTAAAATAGTTAGGCTATCGAAAATGTTCTGTAAATCAAGATCGGGTTGGGTTAACATGCCGGGAGGATTGCTGCAATCTGTTTTATGCGATGAAGTGTTTGCTACAGGATATGATCGACTTGATGAAATCTTTTATTATACAATGTTATGTATTTGTGATAGATTAGAAGACTCGTTAGAAGTTTACAATCCGACAGATACAGAGATTTCATTATTAACTGCTCAAAACCATTATGATAAAATGACAAATTGGAATACTCGCTTAAGTGATAAATTGAAGAAACTAGACGTTTTGTTTACAGATGACTGTAATGAGGATGACGCATTTAATGCTTGGTATGATTTTTTTAATCATAGTTTTTGGCAGGATACAAATACTTCGGTTAATGAGTCGAGTAATTTAGTAAAGGCATATAGAAAAGATAGCATTATTAATTATGTCGATACAGAAGAATTCATTGAGGATTATGTTCTTGGTATTAATGACATGTATTCTTTAGATGTAGATATAAAGATAGAAGCAAACGGCGTTCATCAACAATCATTATGTGCTTTTTTGAATAATCATCCTATTTTTCGGTATCTTATACCTCATGGACTTCATATTGATTTTTATGCAACAACAAATGCACCATATCCGTATGATATTTGGTGGAAAGTACGCAATGTCGGAGAATATGCTGAAACAAATAATAAGATAAGAGGGCAGATTATAAAGAACTCAGGGAAGCATCATAGAGAAGAATCTCAATTTGCTGGTCCACATTTTGTAGAATGCTATATTATAAAGAACAATGAATGTGTTGCAACAAAAAGAGTGCACGTTAATATTGGTGATATTTCAATTTAATACGCATTGATGAGCTACTGCATTACTATATATGATGAAGAAATAAGATTTATGTGTAATGCCTTATCTTACTTCTATATAGTCTTTTGATTTGCCTGATAGGGAAATAGTTGAAAAATTATTTCCCTATTAGTTCGTGTAATGAAAAAAGGAAACAAGCTATTATTATCTCATCGATATCGAAATCAAATCAGTGAGGTAAAAATAATGAGCAAGAAAAAAAGAAAAGTACAGGAACCGGAAATAAGATGTATTGCATATTTATCAGTGTATGGTAACGAGAATGAAACAGAAATACGGGAAAGAAAACAGCTGAGATACATAAGAGAGTATGCAGCTTCCCATAATATTACAATTACAAAAATCATGCATAAGGATGTTCTTGGACAACGGGATGTAAACTTACATTTTGAAAGAATGACAAGCATGGTTAAGGAAGGATTTGTAGATGGAATAATTATTGCAAATTCGATGGCAGTATCTAATAGTATTGTGGATGTTTATATGAAGGCCGGAAGGATCGCAGAGGCCGGTGGAGTTATGGTATCTGTTGATGAAGGCAGACTTACAATGAAGATTGTGAGGTGCTAGAATGGGACAGAATAATTCACATGAAAATAAGAGCAAAGTGTACTACAGAGGGGATATTGTGTTAACTAACTTGGGAGTGCATCAGGGCTCATCGGTTCAGTCGGGTATAAGACCATGTATTATTCTAAGCAATAATACCAGTAATCTTCATTCTACAATTCTAAATGTTTTCCCATTAACAACACAGATTAAGGAATGTCCTGTGCATGTCATTGTAGGGAAAGCAGATGTGAATGGGTATCTGCGCGATAGTTCCTGCTTCCTTGGGGAACAGCCTGTTACTATAAGTAAAAACCAAGTACTTCGTAAAGTTGGACATGTTCCGGAAAATTCGGAAACTATGCAGAGAATTGTGAATGCTGTGATGTTGCAGCTTGGATTAAGTGCATAAATCTTCCGTTAAATTAAACTGATGGGATACTGACAGAAATGAGCCATAAAGATAAAATGGAGATACAGATATTTCATTGGAAATGAAATATTAACAATAGCTGGGAGGTTGAAAATGAAGAAGATACCAACTCTATTTGAAAGAGAATTTGAGAATCATGTAGTCATAAATATTAGTCCTAATGTTCAACCGGCATTAGAATGGGTATTACAGGGAGAAGGAACGGCAACGGTGAAGTGGGATGGAGCTTGTTGCGCAATCATTGATGGTGTTTTTTATAAGAGATACGATGCCAAAAGAGGTAAAAAGGTACCTGAGGGAGCTATACAGTGTGAAGCGGCACCGGATCCGGTTACAGGACATTTGCCATGCTGGGTGCGGTGTGACAGAAATGAAGCAGGTGATAAGTGGTTCTATGCAGCATATGATAATTCAGATAATCTTTCCGATGGCACATATGAAGCAGTGGGGCCACATTTTCAGAGGAATCCGTACCATTTTGAAAAGGATAAATTGATTAGGCATGGTGAAGATGTGATTGATGTAGAGAGGACATTTGAAGGAATCAGGGAATATCTTGAGAATCATTATATGGAGGGCATTGTATTCTGGAAAGATGGAGAGCCAAGATGTAAAATCAAGAGAAAAGATTTTGGATTTGACTGGAATAAGATGAAGTAGAAGGAGTATTATGATTTATTTAACAGGTGATACACATGGAAGTTTTGAAAGAATAAGCGAGTTCTGCCACAGATTCAAGACTACGAAAGAGGATGTAATGATTATCCTTGGTGATGCTGGCATTAACTATTATGAAGGCAAAAGAGCAGAATTATTAAAGAAAATGCTCGATGATATGCCAATTACATTTTTCTGTATTCATGGGAACCATGAGCAGAGGCCCTACGCTATTCCAAGTTATCATGAAGAAACATGGAATGGTGGTATGGTATACGTCGAGAAAAAGCATCCATCAATTTTATTCGGAAAAGACGGAGAAGTATACAATCTGGATGGAAAGAAAGCGATTGTAATTGGTGGAGCTTATAGCGTCGATAAGTTTTATAGATTATCCAGGCATTATGCATGGTTTGACAATGAGCAACCATCCGATGAAATAAAAAAGACGGTAGAAGATAAACTGGATACGATGGGATGGAAGGTTGATATCGTTCTTACACATACGACGCCTCTAAAATATGAGCCGGTTGAAGTTTTTCTCTCCATGATTGATCAGAGTACCGTTGATAAGACAACAGAACAATGGCTCGACAAAATAGAAGACCGCTTGGACTATCATAAGTGGTATTGCGGTCATTATCATACCAATAAGAAAATCGACAAACTGCAGATTATGTTTGAGGATTATGATACTTTATAGGAAAAGAGAGTGCTTTTACACAGTAATGGTAGAAGCACTTATGTCCGTTTTGTACAGACGATGAGTTTTTTCCTGCTTTGGTCATAATAGTAAATGTGGTTTGAAAGTATTTCATCAGGGCATAGTGAAGTAATATTTACATCCTGAACCATTGCGGTTAAAACAGCTGCATTTGCATCATCATCCTCAGGAACAAGTAATATTTCATGGAGAGATGAAGGGAGAATGTAGTAATTCCTGCCGATCATTTCTGCAAATATTTCAAGAGCATTTTCATATAAAAGGCAACAGGATCCATACAGATTATTCGCGTTTGTTGCTATATAAATGGGTAGAGCATCTTCATTTAGTAATTCGAGAAATTCTTCTTTTATTGCTGCCGGTGGAAGGATGTTATTTACAATCTCATACATTGTTCCATAGCGAAAGCCAAGATTGTTCTCAGTATTAGCGTGCGCATAATCAAATAATGTAAAAGCAGACGTAATATCCCACATTTTCATTAATGAGTTAGTAATATTTATCGTGCCGGAAAGATCAGCTTCTTCTATAGGAAGATAAAATACAATAGCAAGGTCAAGGTATGGAATATAGGGCATACTTTCCAAAAGAGACTTGTTCGCTTCGTAATTTATTAGCTTATAGCAGATACGGTCTGATACATTGTCAAAAATAG
>CAYOGG010000089.1:0-5684 GCA_964403455.1 uncultured Bacteroidaceae bacterium
GTCTATAAAAACTATTACGGAATTTATAAGTAATTATTAGAGATGTTTTTCCGTAAGCCTTCTACTTTATTGTTTTAGAATACATACTTTGAACTTCATATCTCTATCTCTTGGTGCCGAAGAAAAATCGGAACTTTCTATAATGATTGTAAGAATCCCATTTTCACATTCATAACGCACATTCTCAGTCAATTCACCACTTAGATCATTATTATAATACGGAAGAACCAACGGCAATATATTGTCTCTGTTTGCATCGTCAATTAAATATACCAAAACAGCTCCATCATTTAACACGTCATTATTTATCTCAGGGAAACTAAACTCCTGATACATATAATGTCCTTTATTACCAGAACGAATAGCTGTATAGCTCCAATCACGTTGATAAGCAATAATATTGATTGTCTCCATCTTTGGTCCATAATGATTCTCATTAATGGTACAGCCATAAAAAATAAATAATGTCAATAACGACATTACACTCATTACTTGTTTTATTTTCATATAGATACTTGTTTGAATTAATATTACAGAGCCGTTTCCGATTTAACACCGTTCTTAGCTCGTGAGACCTTTATATTAAGAGGCATTGAGACCTTATAACGAACAGGAACCCCGTTTCTAGTCGCCGGAGTCCATCTAGGCATTCCCTTCAATAATCTTAAAACTTCAGCATCGACCATGTCATCAATACCTTTCAATATACCTACATATGTTACATCCCCCGATTTCTCAATGGTAAATTCCACCTCGACTTTTCCACTTATCCAACGTTTTGAAGCTTCTTCAGGATATTGAAAGTTATCAGTGACGTACTTATACATAGCATTAATTCCCCCTTTGAACTCGGGTTGTGTAATAATAATTTCTTCCGGCACCACGACCGATTTAACAGAATCACTATCCGACTGAGCATATAATGTAGAGGTACTCAGCATCAGTGATCCCAAAATAAAGATGTTTTTTAGTATATTCATTTACTTACTATATTTTTACGAGCGCAAAGTTATAAGTTTTTTAACAACACACAATTTGATATCGTATTTATTATCCATATTATACAAAAAAGTTAGGTATAAAGCCTGAGATTCATCATAAAATGATGATATTATGACGTTTTATTTGAATAATGGTTTAATATAAAATCTCTAAAAACTCATATTATTTTAATTCCATCAGGGTTACCACTTCAACATGTTGTGTATGAGGAAACATATCTACAGGTTGGACAGCAACTACTCGGTACTTAGCATCTAACAAGGCCAAATCACGGGCTTGAGTAGCAGGATTACAACTTACATATACCAACCTTTTTGGAGCAATAGACAAAATGACATCAACTACATCCTTATGCATTCCCACACGTGGAGGATCTGTTATTATTACATCCGGAGTACCATGTTCAGCAACAAAATCAGAATTAAGAATGTCTTTCATATCACCTGCAAAGAAACTGACATTATCAATTCCATTTAAACAGGCATTTTCTTTTGCATCTTCAATAGCTTCAGATACATATTCAATTCCAACAACCTTATTTGCCTGATTTGCGACAAACTGAGCAATAGTTCCGGTACCTGTATATAAGTCATAAACTACCTCATTAGACTTTATAGCGGCAAAACTTCTGACAATTGAATAAAGTCTGTATGCTTGACGACTATTTGTCTGAAAAAACGATTTCGGTCCTATCTTGAATCTCAGATTTTCCATTACCTCATATATACAATCATCTCCCTTAAATACATTTACTGGTAAATCACCAAAAGTATCATTTCCTTTATTGTTTATGACATATAAAAGAGATGTGATTTCCGGAAAAGTATTTGATACACTTTGTAGTAAGTCCATAAGCAAATCCATATCGGAAGATAAGGTAACCTTAGCCTGAATAAGTACCATTATTCCTCCGGTAGTAACTACTCTCACCAACATATCACGTAACAGACCTTCCTGAGAACGTAGATTTATGAACGGCAATTTATGTTCAACACTGTAATCAAATACATAGTTTCGGATTCTATTGCTTATATCATCTTGAAGCCAACATTTGTTTATATGCAGTACTTTATCGAAAGCTCCGGGTATATGAAAACCTAAACCCGGCTGCTTTCTCAAAAGAATATTATCAGAATTATCAATTTCTGCCAACTCTTCAAGGGTCAACCATCGCATATTACTGAAAGAATACTCCAATTTATTTCTGTAACAAATTGTCTGTTCGGAACCTACAATAGGAGATATCTCAGGTAACTCTATCTTCCCTATTCTACTTAATGCATCATAAACCTGTTTCTGCTTGAAACGCAATTGTTCTTCATACGGAAGATTTTGCCATTTACATCCTCCACAGACTCCAAAATGTGCGCAAAAAGGAACGGCTCTTATATCCGAATATTTATGGAATTTTACTGCGACAGCTTCAGCATAATTGTGCTTCTTCTTAAGTATTTTGATATCAACCACATCTCCTGGAACGACGAATGGAACGAACACAACAAGGTCCTCTATTCTAACCAATGATTTACCTTCTGAAGCAACATCCGTGATCGTAATATTTTCCAGTATCGGTTGTATTTTTTTCTTTGCCATAATAACTTTATTTTTCGATTGCAAAGTTAGGAAAAGGTATGAGAACATTCTATAAGTTGTTCCGGTTTATCGTTTAATGATTTAGAAGAACATATATTAGTTTAAGATACGATATGAACATTTCTTATAATAAAACTGACAGGCAAACTATTTTGAATACAAATACAACAAAAAAGATGACTCATAATGATAAATTTAATTATAATCATTACATACATTTTAAATTCAGTTTCTTTAACACTGTTGAAAAATGGGAACAAAGAAACCCCTTTTTATAAAAAAAATGACTACTTTTGCAGCCGTAACGAAGGTATTCCTTCTTTTAAGAAGAGAGGGGATGCCTAAATCAACATTTACACATTTATGAACAATAAAAGAGTTTACAAGTTCGGAAATGGGCAGGCTGAAGGAAATGCTAAAATGCGTAACCTGCTAGGTGGAAAGGGTGCGAATCTCGCTGAAATGAATCTTTTTGGGGTTCCTGTTCCTCCGGGTTTTACCATTACTACGGATGTTTGCAACGAGTATTACCAAATTGGGCAAGACAATATGGTAGCTGTCCTTAAGAACGAGGTAGAAGATGCTATCAAGCATATTGAAAAATTAATGAACTCCAAATTTGGAGATGTTAAGAACCCTCTACTTGTTTCAGTACGCTCCGGAGCACGCGCATCTATGCCTGGTATGATGGACACCATCCTTAACCTGGGTTTAAATGATGAGGTTGTTGAAGGATTGGCTGCTAAAACCGGTAACCCTCAATTTGCATGGGATAGTTATCGTCGTTTTGTGCAAATGTACGGCGATGTAGTTCTCGGAATGAAGCCTGTCAGTAAAACTGATATTGACCCATTCGAAGCTATTATAATGGAGGTTAAGAAAGAGGCAGGAGTGGTTATGGATAAAGATCTCAGTGTAGATAATCTAAAAAGACTTGTTGTTCTTTTTAAAGACGCTGTAAAAAAACAAACAGGACACGATTTCCCTGTTTCTGCAATGGATCAACTTTGGGGAGCTATATGTGCCGTATTCAGTTCATGGAATAACGAAAGAGCTATCTTATATCGTAAGATGGAAGGTATTCCGGACGAATGGGGTACTGCCGTATCTGTAATGGCTATGGTATTCGGTAATATGGGACCATCCTCTGCTACGGGAGTATGTTTTTCTCGTGATGCCGCTACCGGTGAAGATGTATTCAACGGCGAATATTTAGTTAATGCTCAAGGCGAGGACGTTGTTGCAGGTACCCGTACTCCCCAACAGATCACTAAACTAGGTTCACAACGTTGGGCTGAACGCATGAATATAAGCGAAGCTGAACGTGCAAGCAAATATCCATCAATGGAAGAGTCAATGCCTGATATATTCAAACAGTTGGATGAGATTCAAACCAATCTCGAACTACACTATAAGGATATGCAGGATATGGAATTTACTGTTCAAGAAGGCAAGCTATGGTTCCTTCAGACACGTAACGGTAAACGTACAGGCGCAGCAATGGTAAAAATCGCAATGGATTTGCTTCAGCAAAATATCATTGACGAAAAGACGGCTATAATGCGTTGCGAACCAAATAAGTTGGATGAGTTGCTCCACCCTATTTTCGATAAAAAAGCCCTTAACGAAGCAAAAGTTTTGACTAAAGGTCTGCCGGCATCTCCGGGTGCTGCATGTGGACGTATTGTCTTTTTCGCTGATGACGCTGCCGAATGGAGTAAAAACGGGAATAAAGTTATATTAGTTCGCCTTGAAACCTCTCCTGAGGATCTGGCAGGAATGCAATCGGCACAAGGTATCCTTACCGCTCGCGGTGGTATGACATCTCATGCTGCAGTTGTTGCTCGCGGTATGGGCAAGTGTTGCGTATCAGGAGCAAGCGGTATAAGTGTGGATTATAAAGAACGTACAGTGACTATCGGTAAAGAGTTATTTAAGGAGGGAGATTATATCTCTTTGAATGGTTCGACCGGTCAAGTATTCAAAGGTGAAATAAAAACAAAGGAAGCAGAACTGAGCGAAGATTTTGCACGTCTCATGAAACTGTGTGACAAATATACAAGATTGAATGTTCGTACTAATGCTGATACGCCAAAAGATGCACTCGTTGCACGTAGTTTCGGAGCAACAGGTATAGGTCTATGTCGTACAGAACATATGTTCTTCGAATCTGAAAAAATCGTTGCAATGCGTGAGATGATTCTTTCCGAGACATTGGAAGGTCGTCGTCGTGCCCTTGCTAAGATTCTCCCATATCAGAAGGCCGACTTCAAGGGTATATTCAAAGCCATGGCCGGATGTCCTGTTACCATAAGACTTCTAGATCCACCTCTGCACGAATTCGTACCTCATGATGATGCAGGCCAACGTGAAATGGCTGAAGCAATGAGTGTTTCTACTGATTACATCAGAAAGCGTGTTGAGGCCTTGAAGGAACAGAATCCAATGCTTGGACATCGCGGATGTCGCTTGGGAAATACTTATCCGGAGATTACCGATATGCAGACTCGTGCAATACTTGGTGCTGCACTTGAGTTAAAGAAAGAAGGAGTAGATGTACATCCTGAGATTATGGTTCCGTTAGTTGGAATTATCTATGAACTTGATGCTCAAAAGAAGGTAATACAAGAAGCTGCAGAAAATCTATTCCAGGAGATGGGTGATAGAATCGACTATAAGATTGGTACTATGATTGAAGTTCCTCGTGCAGCTATTACTGCAGATAGTATAGCTACTTCAGCTGAGTTCTTCTCTTTTGGAACGAATGATCTAACGCAGATGACCTTCGGATATAGCCGTGATGACATCGCAAGTTTTGTTCCTCAGTATATTGAGAGTAAGATACTTAAATTTGATCCATTTGCAGTTCTTGATCAGAGTGGTGTCGGTATTCTAGTTGAGATGGCAGTAAAGAAAGGACGTTCGATACGCAAAGACCTGAAATGCGGTATCTGTGGTGAACATGGAGGTGAACCTTCATCAGTTAAGTTCTGCGACAAGGTTGGGCTTAATTATGTTAGTTGTTCTCCTTTCCGTGTACCTATTGCCCGTCTGGCTGCTGCTCAGGGAGCAATTGAAAACAATATATA